>JBKECW010000086.1:0-4026 GCA_047975005.1 Bacteroidales bacterium
AGCGAAGTGGCAAATATGACAATAATGGGCTACGACGCAGCAACATACTATCAAGGACGGGGCGTACTCGAAGCTACCGCTTTGGGCGTCGATTTTGACAAAGATGACCTTGTGTTCCGATGTAATCTTGTGAGTGTAGACGGCGATACTTTGATAAATCATTCTGCCGGACACATCAGCAACCATGAGGCAAAGGTGCTTATTGATGAGCTGAACAACAAACTCGCCGACGATAGAATAAAATTTTATGCCGGTGTGAGCTATCGTAATGTCCTGATTATAAAAGGAGCAAGAAATGAGATAACTTGCACTCCTCCTCATGATATTCCAAATACTAAATTTGCTGATTATCTACCTGATAGTAAAAGTGATACGTCCGCCTTAGTGAGAGAGCTAATGCTGAAATCGAGAGAGGTGCTGGAGAGCCATGAGATAAACACAAATCGCAAGGCTCAGGGCAAAACCCCTGCAAATATGTTTTGGGCTTGGTCGCCCGGCAATAAACCTGATATGCCTTCGCTCAAAGAACTGTATGGGATAAATTCAGGTGTAGTAATATCTGCCGTCGATTTAATACATGGTTTGGGAAAGCTGGCAGGACTGAAATCTATCCATGTTGAAGGAGCTACGGGATTGTACGACACAAACTATGCAGGCAAAGCGCAGGCCGCTCTGAATGCTATTGACGAAGGTAGTGATTTTGTCTTTCTGCACATAGAAGCTCCCGACGAAGCAGGGCACGAGGGCAATATTGCTCTGAAAATAAAAACAATTGAGGACATTGATAAGTATGTCGTAAGCTCCGTTTTGGAATATATCGAAAATAGTGGAGAAAACTTGTCGCTTGCCGTACTGCCCGACCATCCAACACCTTGCGAGATACGTACCCATACAAGGGATGATGTCCCTTTTATGATTTATAATCCAAATAAAAAGGCTGACAAGGTGTCGCTATACAATGAAGTGTCAGTGCGCGATGGAGCTATCGGCAGACTAGACCAAACCGAGTTTATACGAAAATTACTACAATAATGAAATTTTATAGTACTAACAACAAAACAAACCGTTCAGACCTGAAAAACGCTGTTTTGCAAGGTCTCGCAGACGACGGCGGTCTATATATGCCCGAAAATATCCCCGTTTTGCCACAGGAATTTTGGCAAAACTTGCCAGATATGACCCTAGCTGAAATTGGCTTTAATGTTCTTAAACCGTATTTCTGCCCCGATATTGCAGAGGATGAATTTAGGCACTTGACCAAAGATGCATTTAACTTCATAACTCCCTTGCAGGCTATCAATGACAATATCTATGCACTAGAGCTGTTTCACGGTCCTACATTGGCATTCAAGGATGTTGGTGCACGCTTCTTATCGAGAGTGATGGCGGCGTTTACGAAGACCATCGACGGTGGAGTAAAAGTGCTGGTGGCAACATCGGGAGATACCGGGAGTGCCGTTGCCAACGGGTTTTACAAGGTCGATGGTGTTGAGGTCTACATTTTATATCCTAAAGGCTTGGTGTCGGAGGTACAAGAAAAACAGTTTACCACTTTGGGTGCTAATATCCACCCCTTGGAAGTGGACGGGACTTTCGATGACTGTCAGAGGCTGGTAAAATCGGCATTCATGGATAAGGAGCTAAAGGCGAAACACTTTATTACTTCGGCAAACTCTATAAACCTAGCCCGCTTTCTGCCGCAGATGGTATATTATTTCAGTGCATATGCACAAGCTCTTAAGTCGGACAATAAAGAAATAGTGGTATCAGTCCCTAGTGGCAACTTCGGCAACCTGACCGCAGGACTTGTCGCCTATAAAATGGGACTTCCCATAAAACGATTTATCGCCGCAACAAATATAAATGATGTTGTGCCAAAGTATTTAGAATCGGGGGTATACAAAACTAAACTAAGTGTGGCTACTCCTGCCAACGCTATGGACGTAGGAAACCCAAGCAACTTTTGCAGAATACAGGAGCTGTTTAATAATGATTTGGAGAGAATTAAACAAGTCGTGTCGGGATTTGTTTGCAATGACCAAACTATTTTGACAACTATCACAGAAGTATATAATAAATATGGGTATGTTCTTGATCCCCACGGTGCTATCGGGTATAAAGCCCTAATGCAAAACTTGGCAAATGGCGAAACCGGCATATTCTTGGAGACCGCCCATCCTGCAAAATTTCCCGAACATGTGGAACGCTGTATAAATAGAGAGGTGGAGCAAGCCCAACGACTAAAGGATTTTATCAACGGCAATAAGAGCGTGCAAAATATTAGTTCTGAGTACAGTGAGTTCAGAAAGTGCATTTATTAATCCTTTTTATGTCTGCTGAAATATTCTTTCACCTCGTTCTTCATTTCTTTATGCAGCATCAACAGTCCGGCAAGGTTGGGGATGGTCATCAAGGCTATGGCTATGCCCGAAAATGTCCAAATTACCATCGTGTCAACCATCGAGGCAAGGAAAAACCCTGCAACATAAATCCATAGATACAATGAGTTGTATTTTGTTGAACCGAACAGGAAGGTCATGGAGCGAGTGCCGTAGTATGACCAGCTGATGGAGGTTGAAAAGGCAAAGAGCAATAAACCGATTGCCACAATATGCTTACCGTAGCGACCCAATATAGATTCTGAAAAGGCGAGGCTTGTTAATTTAGCACTGTGAACCAACGAAATTCCTCTTATTTTGATGGAGCTTTCTTCCTGTATTTTTCCTTTGTCAACGAGTAGAGTGCCAGTGTACAACTCTCCGTCTTTTCTTACAACTATGTCTTCGGCAAAGGAGCGTGAGCTGAGAATGGTAACTTTGCTCTGGTCGATTTCTCCATCAACTACATTCAGAGCATTGCTGTATAGTGCTATATCCGCACTGCCCTCAAGAAATGCCGATACCTTTGCTAGGTCTTCGGTGTTGCTTTCGTGGTATGAACCATCTAGCACCTGAATATCAGTGTATTGAAACTGATTTTCCATCTTCTGATTCCATACTCCTGTCGATAGAATTACAAGCCCAGTTATACTGCATATAATGATAGTGTCAATAAGCGGCTCTAATAGTGCTACAAGTCCTTCAGATACCGGCTCGTCAGTCTTTGCCGCCGCATGGGCTATCGGTGCCGACCCTTGTCCGGCTTCGTTGGAAAATAGGCCTCTATTTACCCCTCTGTTTAGTGCAAACATAATAGACGAACCTACAAATCCTCCCACTGCGGCAGTGCCAGTAAAAACGTCGCCAACAACAGCTCTTAAAGAGGGGAGAATGTTCTCGTAGTTGCTGGCTATCACTATTATAGCTCCAAGAACATAGATGATGCCCATTATGGGAACTAGCTTTTCGGTTACTTTTGCAATACGCTTTATCCCTCCTATAATTATCAGTGCCAATAATATCGACAGCACGATGCCGGTTGTCATGCGGCGTACTCCGTATGTGGAAAATAAAGCATCACTGATAGATGCTATCTGAGGCATGCTGCCCGTACCAAATGATGATATTATGGTGGCTATGGCAACAATGGCCGCCAACCACTTCAGGTTTAACCTGTTTTTCATATAATACATAGGACCTCCCGAGACAGAACCGTCCTCTGCAAATTCTCTGTATTTGTGCGACAAGGTAACCTCTACAAATTTGGTGGTCATACCGAAAAATGCCGTTACAATCATCCAAAAAAGACTTGCAGGGCCTCCTAGATGTATAGCTAGTGCTACCCCTGCAATGTTGCCTGTTCCCACCGTCCCCGATAAGGCTGTTGCCAATGATTGAAAATGGCTAGTGTCGCCTTTAGAATTGGGATTATCGCCCTTGCCTCGTAAAATGCGCACAGAACGTCCCAAATAACGATGTGGAAATTTGAGATAAATGGTAAAGAATAAGCCCGTGCCGATTAATAATATCACAAACCATGGGGAGCCTCCTATCAATCCGTTTATCTTTTCTAAAATGTCGTTAACAGTCATAAGTCTCGGTTAAAATCCTCGACAAGATATCGATTTTGTTGAGAATTGACAAGAAT
>JBKECW010000087.1:0-36828 GCA_047975005.1 Bacteroidales bacterium
AAGTTTTGTTTCTTATTATTCTTTTTAGTATGCTTTACCTACTTATTCTTCATAATATAACCTTATTTCATCCTGATTTATAGTCGATATGGATTCATTCTGTTTTTGCTATATTTACATTATCAATCTGATTGATGTTTGTCTATTTTTTAACATTTTTCTTTACGCATGAAATAAAAATAATGACCAACAGACATAAAATAAGTATCTTCCTCCTATTTCTTAATTTCATTATTATTATTTAATTATATCACCATGGTATTTAGCTTTTTCGGGATTATTGGTCTTAAAGTCTTGCTCCTTAGCCAACTTATCCATACCACAAAGATAATCAAACGAAAATTCACCCCCAACATTAATTATAAATTAAAAACACCCACTCCGACACTTTTTGGGTGTAGAAATGGGCGTAAACCTTGTAAATTGCTGAATTTCAGCCTTTCAAGCGGAGAGAGGGGGATTCGAACCCCCGGTACAGTTACCCGTACGTCAGTTTAGCAAACTGGTGGTTTCAGCCACTCACCCACCTCTCCTTACTTATTTGCCCTGCAAAAGTAATAATATTTTTTGCATCTCAAATGATTTGAGGGAAAATATTTATTGTTAGATTTTACAATCAAGCTAGAGCGTATGTTGTAAGCGTATGTTTATGTGGTAAATATAAGAATTTGAAGTCTCTGCTTTAGATGATATCCATACATGATAAATTGAAATTGTTGCATTGTAATCGATTTGTAATATGGATTGTAACAATATTGTATTTATTTTGTAATATCAAAAATATGAAGACATTGTACACTGAATGAAGACTATCAAGCATAAAATATTGACCTACTTTGCGATATTACTGACTTTCTTTACCATAGTCATTGTTATTTGGCAGTATCATCGTGAAAAGGAATTTAAGAGGATGTCTCTACAATCACAGCTCGAACAATATGCGCTGATACTAAAAAATGTCATAAAGGATGATTTTTAAAATCTTGATAAGGTTACGAAGAACTTCCCTGACGAACTACGAATTACGTTACTAGACACTACCGGAATTGTGCACTTCGACAATTCGGTAAAGGATGTCAGCTCTATGGACAATCATATTGCAAGAGACGAGGTGCAGGAGGCTCTCAGCAATGAATATGGAGTAGCATTACGTCACTCGACAACCTTAGATTTAGATTTTTACTATTATGCCGTAAATTATAAAAATTACGTAATAAGAGTATCACTACCCTACTCTGTCAGCCTCCGTACTTTACTTGCTCCCAGTGGAATGGTACTAATATTTATGGCATCGTTATTTTTCGTAGCAATGATACTCACCACACTAATATCGAGAAAGTTAGGACATACGATAACAGAGTTGAGAGAGTTCTCACTACAAACCAAGAATTATGAAAACTTTAATTTTCCTGAAGGCGAGATAGGAGACATTGGCAGACGTATTGCTGATCTGTACAGTAAAAACGTTAGGGCCAAGCAGCGCCTGCAAAGCGAAAAGAAGAAACTGATATCTCACCTAAACTATTCGGCGCAAGGAATTGCTATCTATGACAAAAATTGTGAAAACGTCTTTGTCAACCCCAAATTTGTTCAGTTGTACATGTTTCTTACTAACGACAAAAAGTTTCATGTAAACAAAGTATTGAGTGCCAAAATAATGGAAGGAGTAAAAGGATTTATAAAATCCGCAAAGCTAAAGAAGGATTATTCTGAACTGATAGAAAAGAACGGTAAACACATCAAAATTAGCGCATTCTTTTTTAATGATAAAAGTTTTGAGATCAGACTCGATGACATAACCGAAGCCGAAAACAATAAGATGCTAAAGAGAGAAATGACCCAAAATATTGCCCATGAGCTAAAGACTCCCGTCAGTGCCATAATAGGATACATAGAAACCCTGCAAAGCATTGACAACATTAGCGAGGAAAATCGCAAGCAATTCTTGGAAAGAGTGGAGCATCAAGCCAAAAGACTGGGACAATTAGTTGTAGATATAGGACTGATAACTAAAACAGAAGAAGCAGCACACCTATTTAAAGAAGAAGAACTAAACCTGAACGAAATTATTGAAGACCTTGCAGACTCATATAAAGAAGCGATTGATGTAAAAATGAGAAAACAACTCACAATAAAAGGCAACAAAAGTCTAATACATTCGATTTTTCAGAATCTCATTGACAATTCTATTAAGTATGCTAAGTCTGAGGACTTGAAAGTTACTATAAACAACTATTTAACAGACGATAAATTTGCTTATTTTTCGGTTTACGACAATGGCATAGGAATTAATGAAAAACACTTACAGCGCATATTTGAGCGTTTCTACCGTATAGACGAAGGACGTGTAAGAGAAGCAGGAAGTACCGGTTTAGGTTTGGCAATTGTAAAAAATGCTGTAATATTGCATGGAGGTATTATAGAGGCAAAAAACCGCAAAGACGGAGGTCTGGAAATATTATTTACTTTAGCAATAAAGTAGGTGATTCAGTTATGAATGAAAAACAAATAATGAAAATAACAGAGCACTGTATTAACGCTTGCAATGACGACAAAATAGACTTAATCCAAATATCCGAAAATATATAAAATGAAGATACTAGTAGTAGACGACGAGAGAGATTTGTGCGATATTGTTCAGTTTAACCTCAAGCATGCAGGATATGATATTGACGTTGTCAACTCCGCAGAAGCTGCATTAGAAAAAGAAATTGAACAATACCGATTACTGATACTAGATGTCATGATGAGCGGAATGTCCGGTTATGAACTAGCGAAAAAACTAAAGGGAAATAATAAAACGGCACATATCCCCATTATCTTCTTAACGGCAAAAGTAGAAGAGAGCGATATTCTTAACGGCTTTGGCATCGGAGCAGAGGACTACATCACCAAACCATTCTCTACCAAAGAGTTGACAGCAAGGGTTAAGGCTGTATTGAAACGCACAAAAAACGATATGCCGCAAAACCCGGAGCTAACCTTTGAGACGCTAACAATCAATAAGCAGGAGCATATCGTTACTGTGGACAGCAAGGAGATAAAGCTAACAAAAACAGAATTTGAGATATTATTATATTTGGCACAAAATGACGGCAAGATTATGTCACGCGAGGATATTATGCTCAAGGTTTGGACTGACAAGGTTTTTGTTACCGACAGAACCGTTGACGTAAACATTACACGTCTACGCAAAAAAATAGCCCCGTATGGCAAGAATATAATTACCAAACAGGGCTATGGCTATGGCTTTAGACAGCAATAGTTATAGACCTAATTTTTTGCGAATTGCAGGGGGGATTGCATTTTTATGCACCATCACATCTATAGTTTTAAACCTAAAGAATGACTTTGAGCAATAAAAATAGCCGTCAAACGCATTGTAATCACCCCATGAATTCTTCACTTTATAAAACTTGTTCCCTTCTTGGTCCTGCACCATTCCTGTAATATGCATACCATGGTCGTCAGTAGTTCTAAAATCATCAAAAGCCTCTTGTCTCAACTCTTGTGTTATAAGCATCTCCTTCACCGGCTTATCAAGTTTGTACATTTTATTTTCTTTTTCTGATGTAGTAAGAGACTCCCACTTATCTATCTCTGCATCAGGAGCATTATCTCTACTTACATCGGGAATAACAGCTACTCCTTTGGTCTTTGTTGCAAAACCTTTTTCGCTAACATCAGAGCCCCAAGCCACAGTATATCCATTCTCTAGTGCATAATCAACAATCTCCTCCAACTCATCGATTGGCACATTATAGATATCATCCCACATCCAATTATCAGGAATTTCAATGGCAAATTTACTATAAAACGGATGATGCGTAAACGATCCGATTTCGACATAATCATCCATATTTAGCCCAACTTTTTCTTCAGCAAAGCTTTTGGGAGTATACTTCTTGCCCTCATACTCAAACTCCTCCGGAATTTCACCTAAATACGCGTCGAGCGTACTATTCAGAACTCCCTGCCACACAGGAGACAACTTTTTATTCTTATTGGCAGCGATAGCCTCAACCTGTCCCTTTAGCATCGCTTCCATTTCACTGTGCAAATGCACTTCTCCTCCAATTTTCAAGCCGGTATACACCTCTTCCGGCACTATACCAAAGTTCTTGATAACCCATGTAACATCATGAAATGCACCTCCCTGTCCGAAGTTAAGTTTGCCGTGCATTCTAACATATTTCTTAGCCTTTGCATCATAGCACTCACGAACTACAAACATGTCCGACAAATCCAAAGATTCTTTGCCTATGCGCAAAACTTCTGACTCAATAAACGAAACTCCAGAGAAACTCCAACATGTTCCTGAACTTCCTTGATTTTTGACACTAGTGGCAGGAAGGTCTACTACATTGGTAAACTTGTAAGGTCCTGCTTCAGTCTGAGCCATAACAAAGAAACTTAACACGCTAGCACTCAGAGTTAAAAATATTTTTTTCATTCATTAATATTTAAGGATAAAGACCTCTCATCATGAACATATAAACAATAATAAACGTCCTAACAAAAAGCATTATCCAATTTTATAATTAGATGCTTACAACATCATATCTAATGCACAAAGGTAATAATTTATACTGAGTTAATAATTAAATTACATAAGAATTATGTCAAAATATACAGCCAAAACGAGGCTTATTTATCATGATTATTATATTTTTGTGTAATTTTCAACTAAAATAAATGAGACTGCCATCAATACATAATCACACCGTGTTCAGCGACGGAAGTAATACCCCTGAAGAAATCATTGTAAAAGCGATTGAATCAGAGATGCCATGTGTCGGACTGTCAGAACATGTCCCTGTACCTTTTCATACCGAATGGCATATGGACTACGAGGACTTATTAGGTTACAAGAGGCTTATTGAAGAGCTTAAATTAAAGTACTCATCAAAGATTGATATTTTCCTTGGATTTGAAGCTGACTATATTCCCAAGTTGGCAACACCCAACGACAGATACCTGCTAGACCTTGATACTGACTTTATTATAGGATCCATACACTATGGAGACTTCTTTGACGACGGCGCTTTTTTTGTATTCGACTCTGACAGAGAACACTACCTGAGAGGGGTAAATAATATATATGCAAAGAACCACAAAAGACTAGCTGATAGATATTTTGAACTCCAGATGGAAATGCTTGACAAGTACAGCTTTGATTTTCTTGCCCATTGCGACAAAATAATGGCACATGCCGATGATTTTATTAATGACGAAAAATGGTATTTGGGCAAAATGGCTGAAATATTTGAACTGGCAAAACAGAAAAATGTACTAATCGAGATCAACACAAAATCCTTCACTCGTAAAGATAGATTTTTTCCACACGAGCGCAGCTGGAAGACACTAAAAGACTCTGGTTGCGGTATAATAATAAATAGTGACTCGCATTCATGCAAACACTATGGGAGCGGACTAGAAGAAGTGCGCAACAGGCTACTGAATGCAGACATAAAAGAAGTGAATATTCTCACTAAAGAGGGATTTAAAGAAATTGGACTTAAAATAAATTGATATGCTTACAAGACTTCTCGCCGCACTAATAATACTATTTCCCACATCTCTGCTCGCACAAGAAGATGTTAAAGACAGCTTAGACTATGACGTACAATCTATGACTCTCTCTAAGATTGGTAAAGACTGGAGTTTATATAGCGATCACACATCTCCCTTTGAGAATAGGTGTCCAAATCGTCTTCTAAAAAGTAGCGGCATAATAATAGGAGCATCTGTTGTTTCCTTTGGCTTATTGTATTTGATGCCGGAATCATTCACAAATTGGGATAAAGACGAAATGACATTTGCGACAATCACCAACGACTGGAAAGAAAATGTAAAGGCCGGTCCCGTAATAGATAAGGATGATTTATTTCTAAATTGGATAATGCACCCATATTTTGGAGGTATATATTATATGACGGCTCGTTCAGCCGGTCACAAGTGGTACACTTCGGCTATATATTCGGCTATTGTTTCCACTTTCTTTTGGGAATATGGCATTGAGGCTTTTGCAGAGGTTCCGTCATTACAAGATTTGATAATAACACCGGTACTTGGCTCGATGGTTGGCGAAGCTTTTTTCAGGGCAAAGAAAAGTATCAAACGTAACAACTACTATCTACTGGGCTCACAAGGAATAGGGAAATGCGCTTTATTTCTGATGGATCCTCTAAACGAGATTCAAGACGGCTTTGTACGTCGCAGAATACGACGCACAACAAAAACTAACAATACTCAGCTTCATTCCTATCTAAACCTAGATCCGCTAACCGGAACCCCTGTTATGAATATCAGTTTAGTATTCTGACACAAAATCAGCCTATTGCTTTTGTAGGTTTATCTTCTCATTATTGCCATTGCAGGAAATTGACAAATCCAGACTTGTATTTCTTTCCGTTGCCACACCTGTACACACAGTCCCATCCGGCATATTAAACTCCACATTATAAATGCCAGGTACATCTGCAACTTTTAATTTTGCCACAACTTCCAATTTGTTATACCCCTTACTTTCGCCGTTCATAATTACCAACTCTTTATTGCCGTCTCCTGTATCTCGCATATCGAAAATATAGGAATCGCCAAAACACAATGTTTCGGACTGATAAGCATCAATATCAGATACCTGATTAGCAGGCTTAATCTTGCTAGCAGGAATGACAGCCGAAACAGACTCCGGCGTAGTACGTACTACCTGCTGTGTCAATGCATAATCTTGCATAGATGGCAAACTTTCAAAATCTTTTAATGCATCAATGACCGCCTCTCCATAGCCGGCTTGATAATCTTTGGACACCCCTACTCCTTCGCCCGACCACACAATCCGATTTGTACAGTCTGTAAGCTCAATATTGACCTTACACCTAAGCATCGAATTCATCTTATTAATCTTCGCAAACAATATCTCGCAGGGAGCCACAGAACTATCATCATTTTTATATGTCGTATTAACACCCTTATCCCTTAAAGCAGACTCCAATGCAGAACTTACCATATACGGATTAGGCTCATCACCTATCGTTGGAGACATGAGAGGCAGTACAACTAATTTATAGTTCTCTTGTGCATATACCGAGTATGCAATCGCAATACTCAAAATCATTAACAGAATCTTTTTCATATGTTTATATTTTGTTTTCACTATGTTTTTGCAAAAAATTACCCGTCTTTGTAAGAACGCTTCTTGAATACATTTCGTATGTTCTTATGCGCAAGAAATCAGAAATCAATAAAGACAAACACGACTGTGCTTACTAAATCTGCACATGACTATGGCTGGCACTAGACAGACAAATATTCCAGAAGCATAGGCTAACAAAAATAGATACATTTCCGTTACAAAAAAAATTGACTATACTTCAAAAGGTAATCTTATAAGAGATAGTGGATGATATACAAACACAGCTAGGTGCATTATTTAAGTATAAATATATAAGTAATTGTTCCTTTTTGGCGAGCAGGAGCACTGTTGTCTGCTGTAAACTTTGAGGCCAGTGCAGCCTTTTTGGCAACGCTCAGGAGCTGGCTATTCATTGTTGTCGACCCCTGTGCTCCGGGATTAGCCTCTACAACCGTCCCCCCTTTATCTACCGATACTTCTACAACTACAGTCTCTTGCTCTTTGCCCGGATAGCTTGGCTTGGGCAGTGCTAACGCCTTTCTGTTTCCCAGGTTATATGAGATGCCTTTGCCACTTCCTCCTCCGGCAGAATAATTATCAGAGTCTGGACTCCCAGTCGGCACTCCCTGATTACCATCCCCATTGCTTATACCTTGCGAGCCTGAGACCGAAGTCTCTGATCCTCCACCTGTTGCTGTATTAGTCTTGTTTCCAAAAGCATTTAATACCCTGTTATTTATTTCTGCAATTTGCCTTTGCTCTTGTTCCTTTTTGCGTTTCTCCTCCTCTATCTTGAGTCTGCGCAGCTCTGCTTCTTTTCTAATTCGTGCTTGCTCCTCGATGATCCTTTTTGCTTCTTGCTCCTGACGACGTTTTAATTCTTCTGTCTTATCCTGTTCTTCTTTTTGCTTCTTCGCCTCAGCAATGCGTTTTTGCTCGGACTCTTTTTCCTTGCGTTTTTGTTCTTCTTCTTTTTGTTTTTGGGCAATAGCAACAGACTCCTCGTAGTCTTGAGTCATAATATTCTCTGCACCTTTATCATTTGTCGGTTTAGTCTCGACAGGTGTTGTTTGAGAGTTTGTAATAGGCGGAGCAGATATCGGAACGCTTGGGGGCGGCTCTAACTCTGAAGGTTTGGGCACAGCCTGATTTATAATGCTTGAAGCCTGAGGCTCATGCCTGCCCATGCCAGCACTACTATTCCCAAAATTCACTTCAATACCTTCTTCTTCCGGCAATGGCAGCTTAGTATAAAAGCCAAGGAACATAAGCAGACACAGTAGGCCTGCATGCAAGAGAATGGTTCCCCATGTAGCAAGCTTATGTTCTTTTGAAAATAATTCCATTTTCTTGAGCTCCTTTTATTAATCAGTCTTAGCTAGTGTTGTCATGCAACTAGTCTGTCTTAAGCTATTTTTCTGGGCTGGTTGCCAATATCAGCTTATACTTGTTCCGACGTGCAATATTCATCACCTTAACAACTTCCTCTACGGGCACAGATTTTTCGGCATGAAGAGACACACATGGTTCTTCCTCGTCCTTAACTGCCTCTTGAATGGCTGTCTCTAGGTCTTCAAACATTACTCTTTTAGGAGTTCCCTCTTTGTTGACATAATATTTTATATCAGCAGTAATAGACACTGTTGTTATAGGCTTTGCCGCCGTTTGGCTGTTACTCTGTGGTAGTAAAAGCTTTATAGCATTGGGAGCAACAAGCGTTGACGTTACCATGAAAAAAATTAATAGCAAAAACACCACATCCGTCATGGACGACATACTAAAACTTGCATCTACCTTATTTCTTCTTTTTATCGGCATGATACTACTTTGATAAGGGGTCGTTCAATAAATCCATGAAGTCAGAAGTTACAGCCTCCATCTTAAATATAACCTTCTCTATATCGGCCACTAATATATTATATGCAAAATATGCAATAATACCGACAACAAGTCCCCCCACAGTAGTAACCATAGCCTGATAAATACCTGAAGATAAAAGCTGAACATCAATATTATTACCAGCCTGAGCCATGTCGTAGAATGCTCTAATCATCCCCATTACTGTTCCCAAGAAACCAATCATCGGTGCACCTCCGGCAACACTGGCAAGCACAGGAAGCCCCTTCTCCAGCTTTGAAATCTCCAAGCTGCCAATATTATCAATAGCTGCCATTATATCACTTGTTGGCCTGCCTATCCTTGTAATACCTTTCTCTAGCATCCTTGCAACAGGGAGATTACTTTGCCGACAGAGCTCCAAGGCTTCGTTTATTCTACCCTCCGAAATATACAATTTCACACTGTTCATCATTGCCCGGTCTATCTTGTTGGCTTTCTTTATGGCTCTATATCTGTCCAAAAATATAAACACGGCAATAATTGATAAAATAAGAATCGGAATCATAATCCAGCCACCCTTTAGTGCTAAATCTATAAACTTGAGAGACATTACCTCTCCCTCTTCGCCTCCCGATGGATTTGCAGCAACATCTACTGCTGTTTGTAATAGTAATAGTAACATTTTATATTATTTTTCATTCTTTGCAAGACCAACTTATTCTTCAATTTCACGCACAAAGATATCTGAAAGATACTAACATTAATAAACAAGTTATTAACTTTGTTTGTTGATATATAGCAAATGCCGAATAACCATAGCAGATAAATTGCACTTTCTTCAGAGTCTGGGCAAGCTATGCACTTTCGTAGTTAGCCTATTTTCCTTAACTTTGTCGCTTTGCTATAATTTATAAACTCTACAAAGATACACAACATGATATTAAATAACTTGACTGCAATATCTCCCATTGACGGAAGATACAGAACGAAATGCGAAAATCTTGATTTGTATTTCTCAGAGTTTGCTCTGATTAAGTACAGAGTGAAGGTGGAGGTTGAGTACTTCATAGCTCTCTGCGAGGCAAATATACCTGAACTTCAATCTGTCCCGAAAGATAAATTTGAGGCACTACGTGATATTTATAGAAACTTTACCCTTGAGGATGCCGAACAAGTAAAGGATGAGGAAAGTGTTACAAACCACGATGTGAAGGCTGTTGAGTATTTTCTGAAAAAGAAGTTTCCTCTAGTAGGTGTGAATGAAAAACTAGAGTATATACACTTTGCATTGACATCGCAGGATATTAACAATACAGCTACGCCTTTGTCGCTTAAAGATGCTATTGAGGCAGAGTACCTCCCTATGTTGCAAGAACTCGTAGAAATATTATCAGCTCTTGCCGAAGAATGGAAAGACGTGTCGATGCTTGCTAAAACTCACGGACAACCTGCATCGCCAACCAACTTAGGCAAAGAGATAAGGGTTTTTATTGAACGGCTCAACGACCAACTAAATATGCTGAAAGATGCGAAGTTAAAAACAAAATTTGGCGGAGCCACGGGGAATTTTAATGCCCACCACGCAGCATATCCAAATATTGATTGGCAAGATTTTGCCAATAATTTTACAAATAAGTATTTGGGAGTGGCTCGCTCAAAGCACACTACACAAATAGCTCATTATGATGACCTTGCTGCAATATTTGATAATCTGAAAAGAATAAACAATATCATCCTCGATTTAGATAGAGATTTTTGGTCATACATTTCAATGGAATATTTTAAACAAAAGATTAAAGCCGGCGAGGTCGGATCGTCAGCTATGCCTCACAAGGTTAATCCCATTGACTTTGAAAACTCCGAAGGCAATGTCGGAATGGCAAATGCAATATTTGAACACTTAGCAGCCAAACTACCTGTATCGAGATTGCAACGAGACCTTACCGATTCTACAGTACTTAGAAATATAGGTGTACCACTCGCCCACTCTATTATTGCCATGCAGTCGACAATCAGAGGTTTAAACAAACTCTTGCTAAACAAAGCTGCCATTGATAATGACTTGGAAAAGAACTGGGCGGTTGTGGCAGAAGCCATACAAACAATATTGAAGCGCGAGGATTACCCTAAGCCCTACGAGGCTCTGAAAGACCTTACACGCGCCAATAAACCCATAGATAAAGATTTGATACACAACTTTATCGACACTCTCAACGTTAGCAAGGAGGTGAAAGACGAATTGAAAGCAATTACACCACACAATTATACGGGAATCTTTTAGAGTTAATTATTTAAGGGAAAGTACAAACATCCCCGCCTGCGGCAGCCCTCCTTGAGAAGGAGGGAATTTAAAAACCCTCCTCTTTCTCAAGGAGGAGCACCCGAAGGGGAAGGTGGTGACTATCAATTGATACTACAATGATATGATGAACACAGCCAAATACGAGAACGTCATTGCAAGGAGATTGCTTTGTCGCAATCTCCTCGCAATGACGAATGATTAAAAACAGCAAAGGAATAAAACTTACAGCTTATCGCAAAAGCACGAACACATGAAAGACCTTATAAAAATATTGAGGCGTTTTGCCTTGCCCTACAAAACAAACATAGCTATGAGCTTTGTTTTTAATGTCTTGTCAGCAATATTTTCAGGCTTGGCAATGCTCTTAGCTATCCCCGTTCTCGAAGTGCTGTTTGACACTGCCAAAGAGGTTAATCAGCTACTGCCATGGGCACTGAGCAAGGATGTGATGGTGAATAATCTCTACTTCTATATCACGAATATGAAACAGGAATACGGCAACCTTGTGGTGATGCCCTTTGTGGGCGGCTTGATGTTAGTATCCACTTTTCTGAAAGTATCGACAGCATTTTTAGGTGCTTATCAGATAGTTGGAGTGAGAAACTCTGTTGTTTGTGATATGCGTGTCAAGATTTTTGACAAATTGATGAATCTGCCTCTTGGATATTATTCCGATGAGCGCAAGGGCGATGTTATGTCTAAGGCAACAGGAGATATATCAGAAGTAGAAGGTTCAATAATGTCTTCCATAGATATGCTGTTTAAAAACCCGATTTTGATAGTCGTCTCTCTTATATTTATGTGTCTTATCAGTATAAAACTCACTCTCTTCGTGCTTGTTATGTTGCCCCTTGCCGGATTGATTATAGGAAGAACAGGAAAGAAACTGAAAGTTGCATCGAAAGACAGCCGAAGTAAACTTGGTGAACTATTGGGAATTTTAGAAGAAAGTCTTAGCGGACTTAGGATAATCAAGGCGTTCAATGCCGAAGACAGAATGAAAAGTTGGAATGCACGAGAATCGGAGGAGTATAAAAAAATAATGAACTCCGTACAACGTCGTTACAACATGGCTCATCCATTGAGCGAGTTTTTGGGAACTGTTGTCATAGTGCTTGTTATTTGGTTTGGAGCATACCTAATCGAATCTGAGCATAGTGGTCTTGTGGGGGCTTCGTTTATTGCTTATATCGGTATTTTTTATCAGATTATAAATCCTGCCAAGCAGTTTACAACAGGTTTTTTCAATGTGCAAAAAGGATTAGCCGCAATGGAACGCATAGATACAATCCTGATGGTGGAGGACAGCATAAAAGATAAGGACGGAGCTGTGTCAAAAAAATCCTTTGACTCCGATGTCGAGTACAAAAACGTGTCGTTCAGCTACGACGGCGATAAGATGGTGCTAGACAACGTGAGTGCCAAAATTCCGAAAGGGAAAATGGTGGCTCTCGTAGGACAATCGGGTTCAGGGAAAACAACTTTTGTTGACCTCCTACCTCGTTTCTACGATATTCAGCAAGGCTCTATATCCATTGACGGTATCGACATCAGAGACATGAAAATATTTGACCTAAGGGAAATGATGGGCAATGTAAATCAGGAGGCAATACTATTTAACGACACATTCTTCAACAACATTGCATTTGGCGTGAAAAATGCGACAAAAGAAGATGTGGAAAGAGCCGCAAAAATAGCTAATGCCCACGACTTTATAATGGAAACCGACGATGGCTATCAGACAAAGGTCGGCGACAGAGGCGGTCGACTGTCGGGTGGTCAGCGACAACGTATTAGTATTGCTCGTGCCGTACTGAAAAACCCCGATATTCTAATTCTTGACGAGGCTACTTCGGCTCTCGATACCGAGTCCGAAAAACTAGTGCAAGAAGCCCTAGAAAACCTTATGAAATCTAGGACATCAATAGTTATTGCCCATCGTCTGTCAACCATTCGCAACGCCGATTTAATCTATGTCTTCGATAACGGCAAAATTGTAGAGCAAGGTACTCACGACGGACTGAAAGAACACGGCGGAATATACAACAAACTGCATGAGTTGCAAATACGATAGTGTCAACTTACTGTTTAGCAGCAGTTCCTTCGTCTTGGTTCATTTCTTTCAGTATCTTCTCAACCTCTTCTTGTGCTCCTTTCAATTTACTTTGACAGATTTTAAAAAGGTTGGATGCATTCTTTACTTGCTCTGCAATCTGATCGACGTCAAGTTCACCATTCTCAATTTGTTCAAGAATTGCTTCAATCTTGTCTAGCGCCTCACTATAGCTAATTTCGTTATTCATCTATTTATGTTTTATTTTTAACTTACCTCTCTAATACTACGAACAGGCACAATCAATACTTGTTCAGCTATTTATCACCTTCTCCACTTTACCTTCCACGCTTCCGTCAAAGAAATTGACCACTAGCATATCTCCCACTCCTATTGCGTCAACGCCGACAACCGCCTTGTCCTTTACCCTTGCATAACAATACCCTTGCTTCATAATATTCTCGGGATCAAGACTCTTTATCTTTTTTTCAATATGGCTAATATTATTAATCTCTTCCTTTATGCAAAACTTTGATTGTTGCAGAAATCTGTATGATGTACTATCAAACCTTTGGGACAACCTGTTAAGTCGCAAAACTGAGCCATGACCAATCTTTGCCGATCTGCCTTGAAGAGCATTCTCTTTGTTTTTCAACTGAACCTGAGAACTGTTAAACACGCGCAATATCGTTTTGCCAAGTATAATATTTTTAGTATTGAGAGCTTTATTTGTCGCAATACTTATATTCATGCCAGTCATCGCTATACCCTGTTGGTGAGATTTTAGGAAATCACTACACTTTGATATAATATTATCGAAGGTACCTGTCAGCTCAGCGTGGAAATCGTTAGCCTTAGACACTATAAATTCGGCGACAGCTGTCGGCGTTTTAAGCGTCCTATTGGCAATCATATCAACTATTGAAACATCTTTGTCGTGCCCTATACCAGCAATAACAGGGTATGAGTACATTGCGACAGCTCTCGATAACTCATAGTCGTCAAAGCAAGCCAAATCACTCTGAGCCCCACCTCCCCTTATTATTACAACGGCATCATAGTTACAATTATCAGTTTTAATATTTTCCAAAGCATTCATTATAGACATCGGAGCCGTGTCGCCCTGCACCAATGCCGGATACAACTTAACATTAAACTTAATCCCTAAGGAATTTTGTTCCAACTGCTTCATAAAATCCTGAAATCCGGCAGCTGTTTCTGACGATACTACGGCAATGTTTTGGATGACAGCAGGAAGAGCAAACTCCTTGTTCATGTCAAGGACTCCTTCCTCTGTAAGTCTGTTTATTACTTCTTGTCGCTGCCTTGCTATATCGCCCATCGTGTAAGTGGGGTCTAAATCAAGAACATTCAAACTCAGACCATAGACCTCGTGAAAATTGACTTCTACGCATATTAAAACCTGTACTCCAGACTTTAGCGGTTGCCTAGTAACATCATAAAAATGAGCCTGTATGAGCTTGTACCTTGACGCCCATATCGTTGCACGAGCTTGAGCCAAAAGTTTCTTACTTCTCTCATCTTGTTCGACTAACGTTAAATAACAATGTCCAGAATAATTGGATTTCAACTCACTTATTTCAGCTACAATCCAAACCGCTGACGACAAGTTGCCAATTAATGTCTGTTTAATCTTTCTTTGTAAATCCGATAGTCTGATAGTTTCCGTCATAATAAGTTACTCTTTTGCAGAAATGAGCACATGGATGTTTCCACATGCTCATTCAAAACCACTAATATATATATTACAACCTCGCTTGAATCTCTTTTGTGGCAGATTCGTATCCCGGTTTTTCCAAGAGGGCAAACATGTTCTTTTTATACGCTTCTACACCAGGCTGATCAAAAGGATTAACCCCCAATACATATCCGCTTATACCACACGCTTTCTCGAAGAAATAAATTAACTCTCCAAGACAGAACTCGTTTAGTTCTTCTATCTCCAGTCTGATGTTTGGCACTTCTCCATCCACATGTGCTATTTTGGTACCAAGCTCCGCCATTTTATTAACCTCGTCTATACGCTTACCCGAAAGATAATTTAGCCCGTCAAGATCAGCTTCATCTCTAGGTATTTCAAGCGTGTGCTTTGTGTTGGATACCGATATAACTGTCTCAAAAAGAGTCCTCTCTCCCTCTTGGATATATTGCCCCATAGAATGCAAGTCTGAAGAAAAATCGACCGAAGCAGGGAAAATACCTTTCCCCTCTTTACCTTCACTCTCTCCATATAACTGCTTCCACCATTCTGCAAAATAGTGCAACTTGGGATTGTAGTTTACCATAATCTCAATCTTCTTGCCCATTTCGTATAGAGCAGACCTTGCCGCCGCATACTGTGCAGTAAAATTGTCTTCAAAACTAAGTTCTGAGCCACTGCCCTTTTCTATATTTATTGCTCCGTTGACCAATGCTCTAACGTCAAACCCTGCAATTGCTATTGGTACAAGACCCACGGGAGTCAGCACTGAAAAACGCCCACCCACATTGTCGGGAATAATAAATGTTTTGTATCCTTCGTTGGTCGCAAGTTGTCTTAGGGCTCCTTTTTTTGCATCGGTAATAGCTATTATCCGTTCTTTGGCTTCTATTGCTCCATAACGACTTTCTATTTCCTGCTTCAACAAACGGAAGGCTATTGCCGGCTCGGTGGTTGTACCCGATTTAGAAATAACGACCACAGCGTACTCTTTGGTTTTCAGTAGGCTTAACAACTCACACATGTAGTCTTCACTGATATTTTGCCCGGCAAAAACGACTTGAGGATTAGCCGAATTTTCCATTGCCGCAAAGTTGCTAGAAAGAGCATCTACAACTGCTTTAGCGCCCAAATACGACCCTCCAATACCAACGACTACCAACAAATCGATATTTTTATCTCTTATTCGACGTGCAGTGCTTTCTACATCTAATAACTCTTCCTCGCTGATGGATGATGGCAAATCAACCCATCCTAAAAAATCACTTCCTTTGCCATTTCTTTTCTCTAGCTTTATTATCTGTTCTTTTATATTTTCTTTGTAAGACATTATTGCATCTTTAGACACGAAATCATAGATGGAATTCAAATCAAGTTTCATAATTTATATCCTTTATATTTTAATTCTTTTATTGTAATTTCTCTATCAATCTATCAATCTCCAGACCGGGTCGGCGTCCTTTGTATAGTATATTGTATACACTATTCACAATTGGCATATCTACATTATATTTTTCATTCATAAGGGTTACTGAGTTTACTGCATAGTAACCCTCTGCAACCATATCCATCTCTATCTGAGCAGACCTAATAGAGTAACCTTTGCCAATCATTGTTCCAAATATCCTATTGCGACTGAATTGAGAATATGCCGAGACGAGCAAGTCTCCCAAATACACCGATTTCCCTACTGTTCTTTCCATCGGATAAACGGCATTCATAAACCGCTCTATTTCAAGCAAAGCATTCGACACCAACACCGCCTGAAAGTTATCGCCATATCTCAAGCCATTTATAATACCTGATGCTATAGAAACTATATTTTTCAACACTGCCATAAGCTCTGTTCCTACAACATCATCCATTATTGAGGTTCTGATATACTGACATATCAAGCACTGCTCTATAATTTTTGCATTTGCCTCGCTCGTACACACTACCGTCAGATATGACAATTTCTCTAATGCTATCTCCTCGGCATGACAAGGACCTCCGACAACTATTATATTGTCATCTGGCACATTAAAAACCTGCTTAAGGTAGTCCGACACAAGCAACCTCCTTTTAGGCACAATTCCTTTTATAGACGAAACAAGTAGCTTGTCTTTAAAATCCTCAGGACTCAGCTCCTGTAATGTGTCATTGAGAAATGCCGATGGTATTGCAAGTACTATTATGTCTGCTGATCTTACAGCATCCTTTACATCCGAAAAGAATGTTATTCTATCAGTATTAAAGTGTACTCCTCGCAAATATCCCGGATTGTGCTGGTATTTTTTAAATAAATCTATATTCTCCTCAGAGCGTATAAACCATTTTATAGACTCTACATTTTCCAAGAGAATCTTTGCCATTGCTGTTGCCCAACTTCCACCTCCAATTATTGCAACATTCTTACCTTGAAAATCCATCTATTATTGTTCTTGTATTTTACTAATCATCTGTTCCACATCCACTTGAGACAATGTTGTCAATCCCAGTTTATTTTTCTTGTTGTAAGAGCAAAGCTCATTAAATAGCTTAGTGGGCTTTACGGCCTGTAAACCATCCATACTCGTATAGCCCAGCTCCAAAACCACTTCTGCCCAACCCTCTGAAACTCCAAGTGCAACAAGTTTCTTGACAACATTAGCATCATTGCTCTTAGCTTCGGGCTTCATCTGAGGAAAAAATAAAACCTCCTGTATAGACTCACTACCAGTCATCAACATTGTCAAACGATCTATTCCTATGCCCATACCAGACGTAGGCGGCATACCATATTCCAAAGATCTTATAAAATCATGGTCAATGAACATAGCTTCGTCATCTCCCTTTTCTGACAATGTTAATTGATCCTGA
Source organism: Bacteroidales bacterium (assembly GCA_047975005.1). GTDB lineage: Bacteria > Bacteroidota > Bacteroidia > Bacteroidales > Prolixibacteraceae > JBKEAJ01. The sequence continues at coordinate 17,894 of JBKECW010000087.1, forward strand.
AATCGCTCTAATTGGTCTATAGGATCGTTTAACTCTGAATATGCGTTCGCAATTTCCTTGCCATTTATCATCAGTTCAAACCGTTCAGTCAGCCCCTCTTTCTCTCTGTGTTTTTTTGTCAATGGCGACATTTCGACCGGATAATCAATAATAAATGTCGGCTGGATATAATTGGACTCACACTTCTCGCCAAATATTTCGTCTATCATTTTGCCTTTCCCCATCGATGCATCTACATCAATACCTGCACCTTTGCAGAAACTACGCAATTCTTCTTCATTCTTGCCCTCGATGTCAAAACCTGTATACTCGAGGATAGAGTCTCGCATAGACACTCGAGGATATGGAGCTTTAAAATCTATTTCGTTCTCGCCTACTTTTACGGTAGTCTTTCCGTGAAGCTCCAATGCTATCTGTTCTATCATGCCTTCCGTAAAGTCCATCATCCAATAGTAATCCTTGTAGGCAACGTATATTTCCATCACCGTAAACTCGGGATTATGAGTCCTATCCATTCCTTCATTTCGAAAATCTTTGGCAAACTCATAAACTCCGTCAAAGCCACCAACGATTAATCTTTTCAAATACAATTCGTTCGCTATTCTCAGATATAAAGGAATTCCAAGCGCATTATGATGCGTAATAAATGGACGTGCCGCCGCACCGCCGGGAATTGGTTGAAGAATAGGCGTCTCTACCTCTACATACCCATGCGAATTAAATATAGAGCGCATCACATTCATAAGCTGAGTGCGCTTCAGGAATCGATCTTTTACATCCGGGTTAATTATCAGATCAAGGTAACGTTGTCTATATCGCATCTCGGGATCTGTAAATGCATCGTAAACTTTTCCCTCCTTCTCTTTTACTATCGGCAGAGGACGTATTGACTTGCTAAGTATAAATATTTTGCTGACATGAATAGACTTCTCGCCAGTCTGTGTTACAAAGGCTCTTCCTTTTACTCCTATAATATCTCCAATATCTAAGTACTTCTTGAACACATCGTTATACATGGTTTTATCTTCGCCCGGACAGAGCTCATCTCGATTCAGATAAATCTGAAACTTGCCAAAGCTATCCTGCAATACAGCAAAAGATGCTTTCCCCATTATACGCCGGCCCATTATACGCCCGGCCATTGAAACATCCTGATAATTACCTTCCTCCGGAGAGTAATTATCCTTTATGTCTTTTGATGTTGCCGTAATCTCGTATAACTCCGCCGGATATGGATCTATTCCCAGCTCTCGTATTTTTGTCAAAGACTCTCTTCTTATCTGCTCTTGTTCACTAAGTCTGATATTCATTCTTTTCGTAAATTGATATTTCTAGTACTTTTAACTAAGCAAAGATACTACTTGTCATTATCGAAAACAATCATTTCTTTGTGTTTTTACCGACTATTAATATCACAAAAAATAAACCAAATTCCAACACGTTGACAACTAGTGAATTACAGGCAATCCGCCCCCTCACTGTTAATAAGGCGTGAAATATTGATTAAACATAGTGCAAACTTTTAGTTAGCTTTGCGCTAGATACTATATTAATTAGATCTACGTTTAAAAACAAAACAAAAAAAAACTTTAATGTCGTTCGAATATAATTTTAAAGAGATAGAGCCTAGATGGCAAAAAGAGTGGGCAGAGAAAAAAGCATTTAAGGCTGACAACAACTCTGCAAAACCAAAATACTACATTTTAGATATGTTTCCATATCCATCAGGAGCAGGGCTACACGTCGGACACCCTCTCGGATACATCGCGTCAGACATATTTGCCAGATACAAACGGCTCACAGGCTTCAATGTATTGCACCCTATGGGCTATGATGCTTACGGCTTACCTGCCGAACAATACGCCGTAAAAACAGGGCAACATCCGGCAATAACAACAGAAAATAATATCAAAAGATACAGAGAGCAGCTTGACAGAATTGGATTCTCTTTCGACTGGGACAGAGAGATAAGAACCTGTAGTCCCGACTATTATAAGTGGACACAGTGGGCATTTATCGAAATGTTTAATCATTACTACGATTTCACCTCAGAGAAAGCAATACATATTGACAATCTTATATCCCACTTTGATAACAAGGGGGCATCAGGGTTGAATGTTGCCCAAACTGAAGAGCTTGTGTTCTCGGCTGACGAATGGAAAGCAATGTCTGAGAACGAAAAAAAACGTACTTTACTGAATTACCGTATAGCATACAAAGCTGAAACAATGGTCAATTGGTGTCCTGAGCTGGGAACCGTACTTGCCAATGACGAAGTAGTAGAAGGACTTTCAGTAAGAGGAGGACACCCGGTTATACAAAAAGAAATGGAACAGTGGTGTCTTCGTGTATCGGCATATTCCAAAAGACTACTAGACGGGCTGGACAACTTAGATTGGAGTGAGTCTCTCAAAGACCAACAACGAAATTGGATTGGACGTTCTGAGGGTGCAGAAATGACATTTAAAGTCGATAATTCTAATGTCAACTTTGAGATATTCACCACTCGTGCCGACACTGTTTACGGAGTAACATTTATGGTGCTTGCTCCTGAAAGTGAATATGTAAACCAAGTTACAAAACCCGAGCAAAAAGCTGAGGTCGATGCATATATACTACAAACACAAAAGCGGACAGAACGAGAGCGAATGGCTGACACAAAACATGTTACAGGGGTGTTTACCGGAGCTTATGCCCTTAATCCGCTGACAAATGAAAAGATACCGATATGGGTAGCAGACTACGTCCTTGCTGGCTATGGCACAGGTGCTATCATGGCCGTCCCAGCACACGACAGCAGAGACTTTCTCTTTGCAAGAAAATTCAAACTCCCCATTAGACAGGTGGTTGTGCCTCCAAATAAAGAACCCTCTAATACAGACAATTGGGAGACCTCTATTGATGCAAAAGAAGGTACGATGATAAATTCAGGAGTAATTGACGGATTGAATGTTATCGATGCCATAGAAAAAGCTAAAGACTATATCGAGGAGAAAAATATAGGCAAAAGAAAGATAAATTATAGACTACGAGATGCTATATTTAGCCGTCAGCGTTACTGGGGAGAGCCTTTCCCTATATATTATGTAGATGGACTACCCCAAACGCTACCATACGACGAGCTACCTCTGAAATTGCCCGAAGTAGCCAAATACGCACCAACACCCGACGGCGACCCGCCGCTAGGAAACGCACAAAACTGGCAACATGCAGACAACCAGCCTTACGAGCTATGCACTATGCCCGGATTTGCAGGCTCCTCTGCATACTACCTTCGATATATGGACTCTCAAAACTCCGATACCCTTGTATCAAAAGAAGCTGTCGGATATTGGAAAAATGTAGATTTGTATATCGGTGGTAGAGAGCACGCCACCGGACACCTTATATATTCACGTTTTTGGAACAAGTTCTTATTCGATCTGGGAGTAGCCGAGGAAAAAGAACCTTTCAAGAAACTTGTAAATCAAGGGATGATACAAGGTCGGTCTAATTTTGTTTACAGAATTAAGGACAGCAAGCCTCAGAAGTTTGTAAGTCTCGAAAAAATAAACGATTACGAGACTACTCCTATCCACGTTGATGTCAATATTGTAGAAAATGACATATTGGATATAGAGCTCTTCAAAAAAAGCTTACCCGAATATGCTGATGCCGAGTTTGTTTTAAACAATGATGGAGCTTACTTATGCGGAAATGCTGTGGAAAAAATGAGCAAGTCTCTTTACAATGTCGTAAATCCCGACCTGATAATCGAAAAATACGGTGCAGACACACTCCGCTTATATGAAATGTTCTTAGGTCCGCTAGAGCAGTCCAAACCGTGGGATACAAAAGGTATCGACGGAGTGTTTAAGTTCCTAAGGCGCTTTTGGAACTTATTTCATGATAACAACGGAAATTTCAGTATTAGCGCAGAAGAACCAACTGCCGAGGAATTGAAAACTCTTCATAAAACAATAAAAAAAATAAAATATGATATAGAAAATTTCTCTTTCAATACTTCAGTCAGCGCTTTTATGATATGCGCTAATGAACTAACCGATCTGAAATGTAACAAAGAGAAAATACTTAAGCCCTTGCTCGTGATACTCTCCCCCTTTGCCCCACACATCACAGAGGAGTTGTGGCATAAACTGGGAGCTACGAAATCTATCAACTTCGCTGTATTTCCTGATTACAATGAAGACTTCCTCGTAGAGAACGAAATAGAATATCCAGTTCAGATAAACGGAAAAATGCGCTTTAAACTGAATGTCAGCGCATCATTAAACAAATCTGAAATAGAAAAACTTGCTACAGAGCACGAGACGACTATAAAGTGGCTCGAAGGCAAGTCGATAAGAAAAGTAATAGTAGTACCAAACAAAATTATAAACATCGTTATAGGATAAAAATGGGACACTCATCTAACATCAGAATTAATCTACTGGGGCTTAAAATTAATCCCCTTATAATTGATTATATCATCATTACCTTCGGACTACTACTCTACACCTTTGTATATACCTACCTAATACTTCCTCACAAACTAAATAGTGGCGGTGTTACCGGATTGGCAACTGTAATTCATTACGCCACAGACATCCCATTTGGATATTTGTTTTCCGGGTTAAACATAGTGTTAATTATAATAGGAGGGTTGATATTAGGCTGGAATTTTGGATTCAAGACCATATATGCACTTATTGTTTTAATTATCAGCTTTAACATAATAAAAGAACCCGCGGCACCGTTAATAGACGACATCCTGGTCTCCGTAGTGTTAGGAGGAGGACTAATTGGCGTAGGAGTTGGACTCGTAATAAGCCGAGGAGGAACAACCGCTGGTACAGATATTCTAATAATGATTATCAACAAGTACTTCGATGTTACTCCGGGAAAATTATTCATGTTCTTTGATATTATAATTGTCAGCTCCACTATTTTAGTTATCCCCAAACTAGACAATTTGGTGTATTGTTATATATCAATGGGCTTAGTCGGTTTCATGGTTGACAAAGTACTTACGGGTATTGCTCAAAGCAGTCAGATTTTAATATTCTCTAACAAGAGTGCCGAAATAGCCAATCTAATAAACAGTAATGTCCATAGAGGCGTTACAATGTTAAAAGGTCAAGGATGGCATTCTAAAGACGAGATGAATATCGTTTTAACCATTGTGCGAAGAAGAGAAGTCGGCGAGGTTTTCAGAGAAGTTCGTAGCGTAGACCCTAACGCATTTATAACGGTTGGAACTGTGCGAGGGGTTTATGGACAGGGATTTGACCGTATGAAAAAATAAGATACCATGAAGAAATATGCTTTTATAACTTTCAGCATTATTGCTACTGGACTTGTCATGTATTATTTTATAGGCAAAGGCAAAGCCGAAACAGATGACAACTCTCAACACTTATACTTCAACTCCTTTATAGAAGACTCCGTACAATCAGATGAAAAATATGGGCTATCAATAGACTCGTTTATTGTAGACGAGGGCATTATCCGAAAGAACGAAGTTCTTGGCGACATATTAACACGAAACGGCGTTGATTTTCAAACAATAGTAAACATATCAAAAAAATCAAGAGACTCTACATTTGACATGAGGCGAATAAGAATTGGTAACACCTACCACATTCTCAGAGATGAGGACTCGACCGCCAAATACCTTGTGTACGATATGAATAGATTTCAATATACAATCTACTCGCTAGATGGCACCGATACTATTTGGACTGGAGAACACCCGATAGACACTGTCATCGAAACAGCTTCAGGAAGTATCGAATCTTCATTATGGAACTCATTGGCAAACAACAAAAAGCCCCCTATCATTGCCGTCGAATTATCTGACATTTATGCGTGGAGTATTGATTTCTTTGGGCTTAAGCTGGGAGACTCGTACAGAATAGTGTATGAATCTTTATATATTGACGGCGAGAATGTAGGAGTTGGTAAAATCCTTGCATCAGAATTTACTCATTACGACTCTACATACTCAGCCTATTACTACGACCGCATACAAAATTATATAGACTTTCAAGGCAACAGCCTAAGAAAGAGCTTTCTGAAGGCACCTCTAAACTATAGACGTATCTCTTCTCACTTTACACATAGCAGGTATCACCCTGTCCTAAAGATAAGACGTCCGCACCTAGGTGTTGACTATGCTGCTCCTACGGGCACTCCCGTTGTTGCTATCGGCGATGGGAAAATCATAGGACGAGGATACCAACGCGGAGGCGGAAACTACATAAAAGTCAAGCACAACGACACTTACACAACTATATACATGCACCTATCCAAGTTTGGAAAATACAAACAAGGTCAGACGGTAAAACAAGGAGAGGTTATTGGATATGTTGGTTCAACCGGATTATCGACCGGACCTCATCTAGATTTTAGAGTGTATAAGAATGGTAAAGCTATGGATCCTCTCAAACTCGAATCTAGTCCTGCCAAGCCTCTGTCAGACTCATTATTTAATATTTTTGTTGCAACCAGAGACTCTCTAAACAATATGATGTACCGCATAGATACGGAAAGAAACTGTCCCAGCGACCAAATAGACATAATAACTCTCAAGGAATTAGAAAATACTAATATCTAAACCGTTTTTTAAGTATATTTGCAGGATTAAAACTGTCTTGTGCGACAGAGTAAACACAAGACAGTTTTTGAGTATAACAACATTATGAATTGATGAAGAACATTAGAAACTTTTGCATTATTGCACACATAGACCATGGCAAGAGTACTCTTGCAGATAGACTTTTGCAAATGACAAACACTATCTCTGAAAGAGATATGAAGAGTCAGGTGCTAGACAATATGGATCTTGAACAAGAAAGAGGAATAACAATTAAAAGTCATGCTATCCAAATGCTGTATGAGCAGAATGGAGAGAAATACGTCCTAAACCTTATTGACACTCCCGGACACGTCGACTTCTCTTACGAAGTTTCTCGTTCAATTGCCGCCTGCGAAGGGGCATTACTGATAGTTGATTCTACACAAGGCATTCAAGCTCAGACTATATCAAACTTATACCTAGCGTTGGAACATGATCTTGAGATTATACCAATCCTAAACAAAATTGACCTGCCAAACTCTATGCCGGAAGAAATAGCAGATCAGATAATAGACCTTATAGGTTGCGATGAAACAGATATAATACATGCCAGTGGAAAAACAGGAGAAGGTGTCAACGCTATACTAGAACGTATAATAGAAGTTATACCTGCACCCACAGGCAATATTAACGCTCCACTACAAGCCTTAATATTTGACTCTGTCTTCAATCCATTCCGCGGAGTAATAGCATATTTTAAGATTGAAAACGGTTTTATGAATAAAGGCGATGCCGTTAAATTTTTTAATACCGGTGGCAGATACGACGTAGACGAACTCGGAGTACTGAAAATGGGGTTAGAACCACGCAAATCTATATCTACAGGAGAAGTCGGGTACGTTATTTTAGGAATAAAAACAGCAAAAGAAGTAAAAGTCGGCGACACTATTACGCATATCACCAATCCTTGCGATAAAGCTATTGCAGGGTTTGAAGAAGTAAAACCAATGGTATATGCAGGCGTGTACCCAATTGACAGCGAGGACTACGAAGACCTGCGCGCCGCAATGGAAAAACTTCAACTCAATGATGCGTCTCTTACTTATGAGCCTGAATCATCAGCTGCTTTGGGATTTGGGTTTAGATGTGGTTTCCTTGGCTTGCTACACATGGAGATTATTCAGGAGAGACTTGACCGAGAGTTCGACATGAGTGTTATTACGACTGTTCCGAACGTCTCGTATATAGTTGAACTGACCGATGGCGTGGAACTTGACGTTTATAACCCATCAGAACTTCCTCCTGTTACCAAAATTGAAACTATAAGAGAACCTTTTATCAAAGCTCAGGTAATCACTAGCACCGAATACGTAGGTTCTATAATGACTCTTTGTCTCGAAAAAAGAGGAACTCTTACAAATCAGCACTACCTAACACCAGAAAGAGTAGAGCTAACTTTCGACATCCCCTTAGGCGAAGTGGTATTCGATTTCTACGACAAGCTCAAAAGTATCTCTCGTGGATATGCTTCTTTTGATTATCATCCGGGAGGACATAAACCTGCAAAACTTGTAAAACTCGATATTCTTCTTAACGGCGAAATGGTAGATGCCCTATCAACCCTAATTCACTTCGACAATGCTTATGCTTTCGGCAAGCGCATGTGCGAAAAACTAAAAGAGCTAATTCCTCGTCAACAGTTTGACGTTGCCATACAATCAGCCATTGGTGCAAAAATTATATCCAGAGAAACCGTAAAAGCTGTGCGGAAAGATGTTACCGCCAAGTGTTATGGAGGAGATATCTCAAGAAAACGGAAACTACTTGAAAAACAGAAAAAGGGTAAAAAGCGAATGAAACAAGTTGGCAATGTGGAAGTTCCGCAAAATGCCTTCCTTGCAGTGTTGAAACTGGACTAAATTTCATCCTCAAAAAACTCTTTGTTGAAGTTTACAAGATAAAGTTTTTCTTGCGCTCGTGTAAAAGCCGTATACAGCCAACGATAGTACTCTTTGTTGAGCATCTCTTCTGTTAGGTACCCTTGGTCAATAAAACAAGCTTTCCACTGCCCCCCTTGTGCCTTGTGACACGTTAGAGCGTAGGCATGCTTAACTTGCAAGGCATTAAAATATTTATCCTTCTTGATTTCTTTCCATCGTTTTGCCTTGCTCCTGATGCACTTGTAATCGGCGGCAACAGACTGGTACAGAGCTTGATTCTGTTCTCTATTTAGTGATGCCTTTTCCATGCTTATGGTATCAAGAATTATCTTACAGTCGATTTCAATATTATTATAATCGCCAAACTCTAAAGTAACATCGGCAAAGCTATACCCGTGCATCTCCTCATAGCCTTTTATTCGAACTATTTTGGCGATGTCGCCATTTGCAATAAATTCTATATCTGTGCCTTCACTCCAAAAATAATTGTTCTTTACTACAATTATCATGTCGCCTGTACATATCTCGTCCTCCTGATAAAGCACAGTACTACGAATGCCCTGATTAAATCGGATAGCTCTCTTGTTGGAACGTGTAATAACCATCGTTTCTTCTAATCCGTATTTGTCGTAGCAACTAGTTATTTCTTCAATCAGATCGCCACCTCCAATGCGAAGAATATCAGAAAAACCTTCTATTTGTAGTCGTGCATAATAAAAAGACCCGCTTTCATCGCTTATAATCTGACGAAGCCTGGTTGCATTGTACAAAATGCCCGATTCTAATGACTGTCGGACAACTTCCGATAGATTCGACACCTGAGATGAAAATCCAGTAATATTTAGAGCATTTTCGTCAAGAGCAGCACTAATCTCCTGCCCGACAGGAGGGAGCTGTGCCGTATCGCCAACAAAGATCAACTTACAATTCACTCCTGTTGACACATAGTGTAGCAAGTCGTCGAGCACACTTCCCGAGCCAAAAAGAGAATCATCATAGTTGGAACTATTTATCATTGACGCTTCGTCAATGATAAATAAAGTATTGGTGTGCAGATTCTTATCAAGAATAAACTTAGCGTCTAAATCAGAAGAGGATTTCTGTCTGTAAATTTTTTTATGTATCGTATAGGCACCTTTCTTAGAGTAGCCGGCAAGCACTTTTGCTGCACGTCCAGTTGGAGCAAGCAACATAGACTTGTGCTTGACCCTTGCCAATGCCTTTACCAATGCTCCTACAATAGAGGTCTTGCCAGTTCCTGCATAACCTGATAAAATTAACAGTTCGTCATTCTTTGACGAATAAATAAAGGAGCATATCTGCTCTATCGCCATATTCTGATCATCGGTGGGAGAATGTTCAAATATCTTTAACATTGAGCTTCTAAGAGCTGCTTCTTTGGGTTGCATCATTCTATAATATTGCGTCTATTTATTGTACTTTGGCAGACAACAGTGCTTAAACTTTCTACCACTTCCACAGGGGCAAGGATCATTGCGTTTAGTATCCCTGCGTTTTTTTATTCGATGCAACTTCGGAGTTGTACAATATACTTTTACTAGCAACTCGTATAAGTCAGGGTGCTTTTGCTTCATCAACTCGGGACGTTCAAAAAAGTATTCGCTAACCACGGCAAAGAATTCTTGGTTGTTTACCGCTCCATAGGGGTTTATATCAGATTTATCAGCTCTTATTTCTGCACTACAAGTGTTAATGATACTCAACCACGGCAGAGCATACGACCTATCGAGTAAAACTGAAGGTATGCCGTCAACCTCGCCGTCTGCCATGTCGATAAGATGAACAAACTCATGCAGAGCAGTGTTCTTCTTATCGTTATCGATATCAAATCCAGCCCTAAGAGCCTGCTGCGATAGTATCATCTTCCCACTCAATGTACCTGTTCCAACCATCCCCAGCACATTCCTCCCCTCTCCTGAGGTTTGAAATTGCATATCAAAAGCATTGGGATAAATAAGCACCTCATCCAGATTGTTATAAGTCCAATTATTAAAGCGAAATACAGGAATAATAGCACTACATGCCACCAGCAACTTATCGTACTTAGTAAGCTCTGTTTGTATGCCTGTCACTTTACAATTTGTCAGAAATTCACAAACTTTGTATTCAAATAAATCTTTATCACAATCTTCCAGACTACTGTAGAACAGAACTTTGCCCTCTAAGAAAACACGCTCTTCAGGCGATAGGCTAAACGCCGGCTTTTTCCACCCTCTCAGTTTGTATGTAGATTCTTTTCTGAATAATAGTAAGTAAAGTAAAAAAATCACACCTAGCGCAACACATACTATTATTATAGTTATTAATGTATAATTCATTTCTATTCGGGTTGAATTAAGTTGTAAAGTTACTTATTTTCCTTTGCATAAAAAGATTTATTGAGTGTTCATTTTTTATTTCATAATATATTTATCTACTAGTTAGGCATATCCTATCAAAAAGTATTATATTTGGATTTATGTTATAGGAAATAATAGATTATCACAAACAATAAAAAATGAAGAAGAACATTTACACTTATTTGCTAGCAGCCGTAGTAGTTATTTCTGTTTTTGGGTGCAAAAAGAGTCCAAGCAGTGTAGCCAAAGACTTGCCAAAGGTGGCAATCGCAGGCTTAGCGATTGAGTCGAGCACCTTTTCGCCTGCGCAGACTGAGGCGGAAGCATTTCATGCCAGACGAGGGCAAGCAGTTTTCGACAAGTATCCTTTTATGAAAGAGGACTCCCCCACTAGAGCGCGGGCAGATTGGTATCCGGCACTGCAAGGACATGCAGTTCCCGGAGGTATTGTTACTAGAGAAACTTACGAATCTCTTGTTACGGAGATGATTGACAGTTTGAAGAAAAATGCACCCTACGACGGACTGTTTTTCGACATTCACGGGGCAATGAGTGTTGTAGGTTTGCAAGATGCAGAGGGCGACATGCTTAGTCGTATAAGAGAGGCACTTGGTAACGATGTGTTGATTTCAACATCTATGGACTTACACGGCAATGTAACTGAAAGTCTTGCTCAAAACACCGATATGATTACATGCTATCGTCTGGCACCACACGAAGATGCGATGGAGTCTCGGCAACGAGCATTGACAAACCTTCTCGATCGTTTGGAAAGTGGCAAAGGCAAGCCCAAATACAAAGCGTGGATACCTGTTCCTATACTCCTTCCGGGCGAGAAAACAAGCACACGCATAGAGCCGGGCAAAAGCCTGTATGCAAAGGTAGACCCGTTGACGAAGCAAGAAGGAGTGATAGATGCCGGTATATGGATTGGTTATGCATGGGCAGACGAGCCTCGCAATCGAGGAGTAGTCATGGCTTACGGCGATGACAAAGACGCTGTTAGCTCGGCGGCGGAAAGTCTTGCCAAATCTTTTTGGGAAGTACGCAATCAATTTGAATTCGTAGCACCCGTTACTTCTCTGCAAGATGCATTGGACAAGGCAGTCAAGTTTGACGGTCGTCCCTTTATGATAAGCGACATGGGCGACAACCCCACTGCAGGAGGAGCAGGCGACGTTACATGGACCTTGCAGCAAATCCTTGCTAGGAAAGAGTTTAAATCGGAAGACGGTATAAGTTTGATTTATGCTTCCATTCCGGGGCCTGATTTTGTGCAGAAAGCTGTAGATGCAGGTATTGGCAAGACTGTTACCGGGTCTATCGGGGCTATAGTAGACAATCGTTATGCCCCTCCCATCGAGTTGACGGGAAAGGTACTTGCCATCAAGCAAGGCGACCGCAACGCCAAAACAGAAGTAGTAGCACAAGTAGGAAGTGTGAAAGTAATAGTAACAACGAAACGCAAGCCTTATCACTACGAGAAAGACTTTAGCGAACTTGGGCTAGATCCACACAATACGGAGATTGTGGTTGTTAAGATTGGCTACTTAGTACCTGAGTTATACAACATGAGAGCAGATTGGCTTATGGCATTGACGCCTGGCGGTGTTGACCAAGACCTTGAGCGTTTGGGCTACAAAAATATCATTCGTCCGATGTTTCCTTTGGACAAGGACATGGAAGACCCCGACTTGTCGGCAAGATTGATACCACTTGTGGGAACAAAGAGGTGAGATATTTGTATTTCTCATCACAGCATCATGGCTGTTCGCTTATAGCCTAAAGCCTACGGCATACAGCATTTTTAAACCTTAAACAGGTCAACCCTAAACCTGTATTTATACATTACCCACTCTATTCGTTATAGAGTGGGTAATTTGCTACTTGTATTTACAAAAAAAAAGGGCGACAAATGCCACCCTTAATGTTTTCACAACGGAATAAAATCCTTATTGTGAATTGCTTTAAAAATTCTACACAAATGTAATATTATTTTTATTATCTTGCAAGTCGAAAATATTTATTTAACATGGAAAAAATATTAGGTCTTGATTTAGGAACAGCGAGTATTGGCTGGGCAGTTGTCGAACAGAGTAAGGATAACCGCATCGAAAACAACAAAATTGTAGAATGCGGAGTAAGGGTCAACCCTCTGACAGCTGACGAGAGTAAAAATTTCGGAGAGGGGAAGGCAATAGAAACAAACTCTACTAGGACTCTTAAAAGAGGTGCAAGACGGCGACTTCAGAGGTATAAGCAAAGGAAAAAATCGCTAAAGGAGCTACTTATCAAGAGCAATATATTGCAAGAGACCACTCGCATTGCTGAAACGGAAGAAAATTCGACTCTCAGTCTTATTAAACTCCGGGCGCAGAGTGCCGAACAACAAATAAACATTGCAGATTTTGGAAGGGTTCTATTAAACCTAAATAAAAAAAGAGGATACAAGAGCAATCGCAAGGCAAACAACTCAGAGGTAGACGGAACGGCAGTTAACGAAATAGAACTGGCTAAGATGCTTGTTGAGAAGAATATCACTCCGGGAGAATATGTATTATCTATTTTCAAGCAAAAAACTGCAGATAAAATCAGCACGAAACTAGTCCCGCAGTTTTATCGTTCTGATTTACAGGCAGAGTTTGACACAATATGGAAGAAGCAACAAGGCTACTACCCTATCGAACTAAACGAAAAACTGTACGAATCCTTGAAGTCTAAAACCAAAAAGACGAGTGAGAGTACTTTCAAAATTTCCGGAATAGAAACAGTAGAGCTAAAAGGCAAGCGCGAAGAAAAACTATTTCAAGAATACCTATGGAGAGCAGAAGCGATCAAGAAAAAACTTGAATTAGGAGAAATAGCCTACATCCTCTCCGATATAAATGGAAAGATAAGTAGTTCAAGTGGTTACTTAGGAGAAATAAGCGACAGGAGTAAAGTTATACATTTCGAGAATAAGACTGTTGGCGAATGGAAATACGACATTCTGAGTAAGGATAAAAATACGTCCTTGAGAAACCGTATATTTTACAGACAAGATTACCTTGATGAATTTGATAAGATATGGAGTTGCCAAAGTCAATTTTATCCCAACATTCTCAGCCCAGAATTAAAAAACGAGGTAAAAGGAATTATTTTTTTCCAGAGAAGACTAAAATCACAAAAGCACCTAGTGAGTATATGTGAACTAGAGAATAGGGAGATTACAGCGAGTAATGGTCAAAAGAAATTTGTTGGACTAAGAGCATGCTCCAAATCTTCGCCTTTATTTCAAGAGATTAAAATCCTACAGGTGCTTAACAATTTAGAATTGACCGAACTATCGACAAATGCCAAGAGGCGGCTTACTGACAGAGAAAGAGAAATAGTATTTTCTGAATTGAATTATAAGGATAAACTTACAAATGACCGAATATTTAAGATACTAGGAATCAGCAAGAAGAACTATGAAACAAATTATCCCAACGGGCTTGATGGCAATAGGACAAATGCGTCTATCTACAAAGCCTTCCAGACAATACTTGAAATAGAGGGATACAATATCACCGAGAGGTGGGACAGCCAACTAATAAGTGAGAGTAGAAAAGAAATATCTGATATCTTCCAGCAACTGGGCATCAATACAGATATATTAGAGTTTGATGGCAGCACATCAGGTGAGGCATTTGAGAAGCAATCATCTTATCAATTATGGCATTTGCTTTATTCGACAGAAGAGCCTAATTCTATCTCCGAAGAAGACCGGTCAATTTATGGTAATCAAGATGTTTCATTAAAGAAAGTTCTTTGTAGTAGGTATGGATTTACCCCACAACACGCTGGCATAATTGCAGGAACGGTTGTTCTACAACAAGACTTTGGAAACCTTAGCACCAAGGCGTTGAGAAAGATATATCCATATTTGAGAGATGGCAAGATTTACAGCGAAGCGTGCGAATTGGCAGGCTATAATCACTCATCGAGCATGACAAAAGAAGACAATGCAAATAGGGAACTTCGCACAGAGTTGGCTCTATTGCCTAAAGGTTCATTGCGTAATCCGGTGGTCGAGAAAATAATAAATCAGATGATAAATGTAGTCAATGGTCTGAACGAGCTACATGGTCCCTTTGATAGGATAAACATAGAGCTTGCCCGAGAGCTGAAGTCCTCACAAAAAGAAAGAGACGCAATGACCAAAGGCATAAATGCCGCAAATAAGCGACATGGTGAAATTCGGGAAATTCTTAGAAAAGAGCCTTTTTACATAAAAAATCCCACTAAGAATGACATTATAAGATATAAGCTCTTCGAGGAATTATCGTGCAACGCATCTCGAACTCTCTATTCAAACACCCCAATAAAGAAGCAAGATTTGTTCTCAAATGTTTACGACATAGAACACATCATCCCCAAAACCTTGATATACGACGATTCATTCTCCAACAAGACTATAGAGTTGAAAAGAATAAATCAAAAGAAATCGGACAAAACAGCTCTCGACTTTGTGGAAGCAGAATACGGAGAAAATGAGCTGGAACAGTACAAAAGCAGAGTTATTCATCTATACAAGAGTGGCAAAATAAATAAGGCAAAGAGAGATAAGTTATTAATGTCTAAAGATACTATTGAGAGTAACTTCATTGAACGGGACCTGAGGAACACTCAGTATATTTCAAAAAAAGCATTGGAGATATTATCCCATATCTCACGAGATGTATTGGCAAGCTCAGGACATATAACAGATGTCCTCAGGCGTGAGTGGGGGTTAATAGACACACTTAAAGAAATTAATATGCCCAAATATAAGGCTGCCGGCAGGACTATACACGAAGAACGCAAAGGTGGTCAGATGATAGAAAAGATTGTAGACTGGAGCAAAAGGAATGACCATCGTCACCACGCAATGGATGCCATAACTGTTGCATTCACAAAACGCTCACATATCAAATATTTAAACACACTGAGTGCCAATAGTTCAGACAATACAAAACGAAGTGATATTTTTGCCAGCCCCCTACCAGATATAAGAGCTAAGAGTCGAGAAGCATTGGAGTCCATATTAGTATCCGTAAAAGCAAAAAATAAAGTTGCCACCCGGAATAAAAACACTCCAAAAGTGAAAGGCGAAAAAGGAAAAAGTAAAATACAGTTGACCCCAAGAGCACAACTACATTTGGAAACGATTTATGGCAGGCGTATAGAACAAAGCACAGAAGAAGTGAAGGTTGGATCTAATTTTAGTTTGGAACTTGCAGAGAAAGTTTGCAAACCGACACACAAAGAAGCCCTGCTAAAAAGGTTAGCAGAGAATAACAACGATGCCAAAAAAGCCTTTACAGGGAAAAACTCACCGAGTAAAAATCCTATTTATATAGATAACAATAAGACAAAAATCATTCCCGAAAAGGTAAGAATTAATGTACAAAAGGAAGTCTACACAATAAAGAAGGCTATAAATCCTGATTTAAAGGTAGAAAATGTTTGGGACATTGGTATAAAAAGAAAACTGGAAGAAAGATTGGCACAATACAATAGAGATAAAAAACAAGCCTTTTCCAACCTCGAAGAAAATCCTATTTGGCTCAATGAAGAAGCAGGAATAGCCATAAAGAAAGTGTTGGTAAAGACTACAATAAAGAATCCTGAGCCATTGCACTCCTGCAAAGATTTGCATGGCAACACGGTCATAGATGAAACAGGCAAAGAAATACCTTGCGATTTTGTACAAACCTCCAATAATCATCATGTAGCAATATATGAAGATGAGAAAGGCAAATGGCAAGATGTGGTAGTTAGTTATTTTGAAGCAATCGCCAGAGTTAATATGGGTTTGCCTATTGTTGACAAAAATCATAATGCAGAGTTGGGATGGAAATTTAAATTCACAATGAAACGAAATGAGATGTTCATAATTCCCAAAGACGGCTTTGTACCTGACGAGTTAGATTTGCTAGACCCAATCAATGCAAGTCTAATAAGCCCCTATCTTTTTAGAGTTCAACAACTATCATCCAGAGATTACACTTTCAGTCATCACTTAGAAACTCAAGTTACAAACAACACACAAGAACTGAAATTGCTTACCTACTATAGTATAAGGAGCAACGAAGCACTAAAAAAACTTATCAAGCTTAGAATTGATAACTTAGGGCATATAGTCCATGTTGGAGAGTATTGATTTTTGAAAAGTTATGAACATTTTATCAACAAGAGTTGTTACGTAAAAAGTAAGAGCTCTTGTTTTTAAAATGTATATCATGATAAAAAGAACATTGTACTTTGGTAATCAAGCCTACTTATCTACTAAAAATGAGCAGATAAAAATAAAATTCTCCAAAAATGCCCCTGAGGTAAGTGTTCCTATTGAGGACATTGGAGTGATGATACTAGACAACAGCCAAATCACAATCACTCACACCCTTATATCTAGACTTTTGGCTAATAACGTTGCCTTAATAACATGCAATGAACAACACCACCCCACCGGAATGTTGCTAAACCTAGACGGGCACACAAAGCAAAGTAAGCTGTTCAGAGAACAGATTTCTTGCTCGGAACCTCTCAAGAAGCAGATTTGGCAACAAACCGTTATTGCCAAAATAAAAAATCAAACAAAACTGCTCGAACTATGTGGTTGCGAAGTGTCCGAGAAGCTCAAAAATCTGTCTACTAAAGTTTTAAGCGGAGACTCTACAAACGTGGAGGCTCAGGCTGCAAGTATTTATTGGAAAGGACTATTTGGAAGAGGCTTCATCAGAAGGAGATTTGGAGACTTTCCTAATAACTTCCTGAACTATGGCTATGCTATTCTGAGAGGAATTGTCGCAAGGAGCCTAACAGGTAGCGGGATGTTGCCAACTTTAGGCATTCATCATAGAAACCAGTATAATGCTTACTGTTTAGCTGACGACATCATGGAGCCATACAGACCATTTGTAGACCTAGTGGTATTACACGCCATCAAGGAGAGGCAAAACACCAATAAAGATGAACTGGTCAAGGAAGACAAAGAACAGCTACTTAAGATTCCTATACTCGACGTACATATCAACAACAAAATCCGTCCTTTGATGGTTGCCGCACAAGAAAGTACCGCTTCACTAGCACTGTGTTTTGAAAAGAAATCCAAAGAGATTAAATACCCTATTTTATCTTGATATTATGTATTCCAGATTTAGTTCTTATAAAGTTATGTGGATAATTACAATGTTTGACCTTCCTACTGAGACAAAGAAAGACAGGAAGTTAGCATCACAATTCAGGACAAACCTACTAAAAGACGGTTTTACAATGTTTCAATATAGTGTATATATACGAAATTGCAGCAGCAAAGAAAGTGCGGATATGCACATCAAGAGGGTTAAGAACATGCTACCGCCTCAGGGAAATGTTTGTTTGGCATGCATCACCGATAAGCAATTTGCAAGGATGGAAATATTTTACGGACAAGAACGCAACAAGAATCCGCAAAATGTCGTCCAACTCACAATGTTTTAGAGAATCTATAACGAATGGATTGGGTAATTGGGTTACCTATTTTGTTCTATTCGTCCCCTCTTTATAAAAAAAACAAGAAATTCGCACCTCAGATACGCACAAAGTATCATTTTATCCACATTAAATCGTTGTGAACACCTTTAACAATCTGCCCTCCAGAGGGGGCAGTTGTCAAAGATAGAATTTTTAAAGCAATTCACAACAAATCTAAAAAATGTTAAAAATATGTATGCGTTGTCAAAGATAGAATTTTTAAAGCAATTCACAACGTCTGCGGGTGTGCCGTTGTGCCAACCCTGGTTGTCAAAGATAGAATTTTTAAAGCAATTCACAACCATTTTCCAATAGGTAATGCTCTTTAAGAGTTGTCAAAGATAGAATTTTTAAAGCAATTCACAACACATCCTAAGCGGTGTAACCCTAAGTGTTGTTGTCAAAGATAGAATTTTTAAAGCAATTCACAACGCAGGAAAATGCTATCCTTTCTAATTGGTGTTGTCAAAGATAGAATTTTTAAAGCAATTCACAACTCTTTTCGTTGAAAGTAGCTGATGCGCTCGGTTGTCAAAGATAGAATTTTTAAAGCAATTCACAACC
>JBKECW010000088.1:0-21039 GCA_047975005.1 Bacteroidales bacterium
ATAGTCAATGATTGGCATTTGCGCAGCGTAATCGTGATATAGTCTGCGTGCTGCATCACTTTGTAGCATAAAGTTGTGGTCTAGGAAGCTCATTTTCTGATTTTCTTTTTTTGTTAATAATTTTCTATTTGTCCTATGCTTTCAATGTCTGAGTTTGTTGTTGAGCTTGCATTAAATATTTCTTTGTAAATAAAATATTGGCCGGCATATAAGATATTGTATGTTGCAAGTATGCCGACACAGCAAATTATAATTCCTGCCATAGAAATTAAGCCTAAGAGGATTTGAGCCCAAAGTATGGAGAAGAAGTTTTTGTTTACTGTTGAAATACTTGCTTTGATAGCATCCATAGGCGAAATGTCGTCATTATAGAGATAGATGGGAATGGCAAGACTTGTAGCAACAGCAAGGTATATTCCGGGTAGTATCAGGAAAATGCTGGCGATTGAAACCGATATCATTATCATCAAAAGAAGTGCAATGAAGCCCCATCGTTTCTTTGATCTTAATATTGAGAACATGTCGTTCATCGAGTATTCTTCACCTAAATCAGCTTTTTTTGCTATAAGAATGTAGCTGTAGTATAGCAAGTAGCTGACAATGGAGGCGAGGAAAGTTAAGACTGCTACTAAGGGCGTAAAGTAGTCAGAATAGAAACTGACAACGGTTGCGAATGAGGGTGTTGCTCCTTCCATGATTTCGGACGGATATCCTGAAGGACCCGAAATCGAGCCTATTATATATGTTATCACATATACGATTAACACAAAGCCTATTGAAAACCAAAGTAATTTTTTTGTTACAAGGTTTACCGAGTTACTTACTACGTTTGAAACTGAGAAAGAGTACCCTTCTTGTTTAATTTGTTCTAATTCCTCTTTAAATGTCATGGTTTAGTTATTTTGATGATTTGCCTTTGCCCTGCGACCTGTTATATATCTCCATTGCGTTTGGTAGAATTTCTTGAATTGCGGCTATCCTTTTCTCATCCAGAGGGTGTGTTCTCATTAATTCGGGAGTTTCAGACGTTCCTGACATTTGAGCCATGCGCTGCCAAAAGTCTACAGCCACGCTCGGATCGTACCCAGCCATAGCCATGAATATTATTCCCATTTTGTCTGCCTCGTATTCATGTGTGCGAGAGTATGCCAGTACTCCGAGATTACCACCTATGCCATATACTTGATTTACTAGGGACTGTGTTGATCCTGACTGGTTGGCCAAAACAGTACTCAAAGCAACGCCACCATATTGCAATGCTAGTTGTTGGCTCATTCGTTCGCTTCCGTGACGTGCTACGGCATGGGCGACTTCGTGCGACAGCACCACTGCTAGACCGGCCTCGTTTTGTGCAATAGGAAGCAGTCCTGAGTATACTACTACTTTCCCTCCTGCCATACACCATGCATTAGGTTCTTCAGATTCTACCAAATTGAACTCCCAGTTAAAATCGCTTATGCGACTCTCTAATCCATTTTGGCGGAGGTATTCTTCCACGGCAGCGGCAATTTTTTTTCCGCAGCGTTGCACCATTGCAGTGTTGGTGGTGCTTGCTGAAACTTTGTTTTCTGTAAGGAATTGTTGATATTGAGTGAGACTGAGAGAAACCATTTGATTTTCAGGAACTAGGCTTAGTTGTGAACGCCCCGTTAGTGGCACCCGACTACAGTCGCTAAGACTTAGGACTGCTAATATTAGTAAAATTGATACTGTAAATGTTTTTTTCATCTTGTTCGTATTTTTTCATTTAATTGTTAGGCACATTTTGTCAATCTAATTATCCTGTCTTATAGGATTTTTCTTTCTGTCTTTAATGTAGATTACCCACAAAAGTAGAAAGCTTTTTTTATATTCAAAGTTAATATTTGCAACTATTTTATATTTCTATTAGTTTTTCTGCGATGATATTCGACTTTATATAACCCTCTTTTGTCGCAGAATAATTGCCCGGGCTATATTCAGTAAGCAATTGTTTGCTTTGTAGGTCTGATAGGTTTTTTAGGAGTCTGTCGTGCAGCTCTTTCCCAAAAGTTTTTAAAACAAGGCTTGTGTCAATGCCCCAAATTGTTCTAGACGAGCAAATTACATAGTCATTGTATCTGTCTCTGAGGGATAGATGCTCAATAGTCTGACAGTTTCCGTTTTTTCTGATATATTCTGACAAAGATGAACAATTTGCAATTCTCGTATATTCTCCGTCATAAGAATGTGCAGAGGCTCCCAGTCCGATGTATGGAACACCTTGCCAGTATGACGAATTGTGTTTAGACTGAAATTTAGGCCTTGCTAGATTTGCCAGTTCGTAATGTTCAAAGTTATTCGCTTCTGCCCAATTTGTTAGCGTGTCAAATTGAGAAATGTAGTCGTCCTCGCTTGCGGGCTTAACTTTGTCATTGTTGGCGAGTTCTGATAGTTTGGTGTTTTCGTAATAAGTTAGGCTGTATGCTGACAGATGCGGCACTCCCAGTTTGCCTGCTGTTTCAAGGTTATACAGCCATTTGTCTTTATTGAGATTAGGGATACCATACATTAGATCGATACTGATATTGTCTATTCCTGCATCCTGGATGTTTTTTATAGCATCGATGGCTTCGGTAGAGTTGTGGCGACGATCTAACAAGACTAAATCTTCGTTGTGGAAAGATTGAACGCCAATACTGACCCTGTTGAACGGAGACTGCTTGAGTTTTGTGATGAATCTATTGTCAATGTCGTCTGGGTTTAGCTCTATTGTTATTTCTGCATTAGAACTTACATTTAAGCTTTTCTTTAGAAAACTTACAAAATCTGTTAGCGTGGTTATGTCTACTTGCGAGGGAGTGCCTCCTCCAAAATATATTGTATCGAAACGTTTGTCTTTTGTTTCTGACAATCTCAAGGTAAGCTCGTTTTTAAGGACTCCCATGTATTGAGGTGCGCGGTTAGTGCCGGATGTCGAATAAAAATCGCAATAGTTGCAGCGACTTTTGCAAAATGGTATATGTACATATAGTCCCGCCATTGCTGTCTGTTAATTCTGTTTCAGCAGTGTCATCGATATTGGTTGTATTTCTATCTCGTCGTTAATCAATCTAGCATTGCTTTCAACAAAAAAGGTGTCACATTCTACCATGAGTTGCCATGTTCCATTGCTTACAGGTATCTTAATAGGAGTCTCGTTGTTGTTTAAAATTACGAGTATAGATCTCCATGAGTCTTTGTTAGTATTATTTAATAGATAAAATGCAACAACGCCGGGTATATGAAAACCGTTGAAAGACAGATTGCGCTGTAATTCTTCAATTTTTCTAATTCTGAACGCAGGATGATTCTTCCGCAATTGGATTATATTTTTCAAGTATTCTGTAACCTCGGGGAAAGTGTCTTTTCTATTCCAGTCTATTTTATTTATTGAGTCTGGAGAACGATATGAGTTTTCTACTCCCTGTTTTGAGCGAAGCAGCTCTGTGCCGGCATGGATAAACGGTACTCCTTGAGACATCATTATTGTAGCCATTGCGAGTTTTATGCGTTGGGCAAGTTTGCTGTCATCTTCTTTTGGCAATTGTATTTTTAACTGATCGTATATTGTGTAGTTGTCATGACACGACATGTAGCTTATTGTTTGACAGGGGGTCTGGGCGTATGCGGGAGAATTGATGTATCCAAACGATAGTTGTGGGTGATATGTAGCTCCAACAATTCCAAATTTTATAGGCTCCTCGATACTTTTGTTTCCCGATACAAAGCCTAGTTCATTCGGGTTTGGGCGCCCTTTTATAGCATCCCTGAAATTGTCGTTAAAAACAGAGACTCTGTCCAATAGTCCGACATTGTATTTAGACGCTTGGTATTCTTTCGGCAAAGGAGTTTTGTCAGCTGTCCATCCCTCTCCATATATTATTATGTTTGGGTTTATCGTATCTACACAGCGCCTTACCTCTCTCATTGTTTCCAAATCAATTAGTCCCATTAGGTCAAACCTGAATCCGTCAATATGAAACTCGCTTGCCCAGTATCTGATAGAGTCAATAATAAACTTGCGCACCATTGGCCTCTCTGAGGCAACCTCGTTGCCACATCCACTACCATTAGAAAGAGTACCATTATCCCAATGACGATAAAAATATCCGGGTTCAATAAGATTGAATACAGAATGGTCAGAATATCCGGTGTGGTTGTATACAACATCCATGACTACGCCAATGCCCTTGTCGTGCAAAGTCTTTATCATTTGTTTAAGCTCTCTGATACGTGTCGAGCCGTCTTTGTGGTCGGTAGAGTAGGAGCCTTCCGGCACGTTAAAGTTCTTTGGGTCGTAGCCCCAGTTGTATTGTTCGTTAGAGAAGCGCTCGTCAATGGATTTGAAGTCAAATATAGGCAATAGATGCAAGTGAGTGATGCCTAATTCTAGTATGTGGTCAAGCCCGCTGGTTGCACCTTTTGGGGTCTTTGTTCCCTCCTCCGATACACCTATAAATAGACCCTTGTGTTCAATGCCAGAACTTTCGTCTATGCTGAAATCCCTGACGTGTGTCTCATAAATAATACAGTTGTTGATGCTGTCAACTAGTGGACCCTTGTCCTCGCTCCATCCTTCAGGAGAGGTCTTTTGCAAGTCGATTATTTGTCCTCTTCTTCCATTAGTACCTACAGCTTTTGCATAAATGTCAAGTGTCTCCTTGTGCCACTTGCCATTCTTGACTACTAGGTCGTAGTACATACCCTCGAGGTCTCGGTCTATTTCAATACACCAAATCCCCTTGTCTTGTCCTGTCAAGTTTTCAATGAATATGGGTTCGTCATATAGTTCCTTGTTAAACAGCCTTAGCTCTATTTTACTAGCTGATGGAGCCCACACCTTAATTGTCGTCTTTTCAGGAGAGTAGCTAACTCCTAAATCATTGCCATCATAGTATGGCATGTGTTGGAATGTTTGTTGCATACCATTATCTCATTTTTGACAAAGGTATAAAATCTATGTGCTTATATTGCTAGTATACAATTTTATTATATTTTTTTAGTTATAAAGTGTATTGCATATCTTTGTTGGTATGTTTATTGCGTTGTCCTCGTCGGCCTAGTTGAGGATAGGGCTGATATAAGATAATGAAGTAGTTAACGACAAGCATCGGGTCAGGATTCTGAAGATCTGATAGCTGTAAAGAATGAATACAGATGGAATTTTTGAAAAAGATAGACAAAAAAAAGAAAATCTCGCTGATCTTGCTATTTGCCCTGTTGATACTGTCGGCAACAGGAGTAACTAATTATATTTTTGATAAAGTATTTTATTCAAATATAAAAGAGAGTTGTCAAGAGTATCTAGACCGAGCTAATGGAGAATCGAATGATTTGTTTATTGGTCTTACTGCAGCAAAAGCGGTTGTAGGAGTAGTAGAGGGAAGTACAACGGGGGTGAATGCCGTTGTGCAGATGAATTTGCAAACGGGAGATATTGTACAGCCTATTTATGACGGTGTTGATATTGCATGGAAAGCCTCGCTGATGAGTATTGTCTCGCTAAAAATACAACAACTCTTCTTTGTATTTTTTAAATTAAATTTTCTGAAGTGGCTTATAATACTAGCGGTAGTTCTATTGGTTCCGGTGTTTTTTTGGGAAAACTATACAACTCGGCTATTGCATAGGATGTCAAAGTTCTTTGCGATGATGGCTCTTATAATTTACGTTTTGTTTCCTATTGGCATTTGGGGAATCTCTATTTTGTCAAACTATGTTAGCGATGAATATCGCAGACCAGCGACGATAGAGTTTAATGCAAGTCTTGATAGATTTAAAAAAGGCGTAAATATCCTTTCCTCGGATGATCCTAATGCCGATATCGAGGGCTGGGATTGGATTAATCCTTCTGCTGTTTATTCTAAAATGGGAAAGAAATGGGGCAATATGAGTGAAAAGGTTGGGCATCTTAAATCAGAAGTCTCAGAGATGAGTGCTTCAATGGTCGGTAATACCTCTACGATAGTTACTACATTTGTGCTCGAAGTAATAGTTCTGCCCATATTATTTCTGATCCTATTTTGGCAGTTTGTGCGTATGGTGTTTAAGGACGAAACTGCTGACTTGGTAAAGAAAGTGCGAAATAGTTAGTCTGACCAATTAGTCCCTAGCCATAATGTCGAGAGTCTGAAGTATTATAGCGTGTTTACGTGTTCTATGCTTCATCGTGGCAAAACCCACCTCACAAGTGAGACTATGATATATGCCATTACAATTATTGGGATGGCGTATATATTTATGCATATTAGTAGGATTAGACTGGATATGGCGAAAATGTATTTCAGCAAATTATTACTTATGCCGAAACCATCAAACTTAAAAGAGAACATGGGGATGCTTGATACCATCATAATACCTGCAAATAATGAGAAGATTGCCAAATATTGGGGCGTGAGCAGTACGTCAAAAAGTATATAATTATTTGTGTATTCTCGAATTACGGCAAACGAAGCTAAGAAAATAGCTGCCCCCGGAATAGGCAGCCCTTTAAATTCTTTGGCCTGCTCCGAATCCGTATTAAACCGAGCCAGTCTGTATGCCCCACAAACTACAACAACAAGTGGCGATAGAATAAGTACCATGCTGTATAAATCAGTTGTTGTGTTATAGATTGGAGGGATGCCTATAAGTTCTGATTTTATCATCTGATACATGATAATGGCAGGGGCAACTCCAAATGATACCATATCTGCCAACGAGTCTAATTGAGCTCCGAGTTCAGACGATGCCCTTACTAATCGTGCTACAAAACCATCAAAAAAATCACACGCTGCCGCAATTCCGATACATATTGCTGCAGGTCCGATGTTGCCTTCCATGCTTAGTACGATAGATGCCACTCCGAAGAGTAGATTGAGCATTGTGATGGAGTTGGGGAAGATAGCCAAGCTATTGTTGTTGTTCTGTGTCATACTTTTATAATTTAGCAATTATGTCTTTTGCCCATCTTACCTTTTGCTCTTCTTTTACAAGAATCTTACTGCCTTCGGGGAGGTATAAGTCCACCCTGGAACCGAGTTTGATAAATCCGAGTTCCTCCTTTTGAGTTACTGTGTCGCCTACTTCTGGATAAGTTGATATCCGTCTTGCAGCCGCTCCGGCTATTTGGCGGACTAGTATTTCCTTGCCGTCGGTAGTCTTAATAATTGTTGTGGCGTTTTCGTTCTCATCGGCAGACTTTGGCTTGAATGCCGCTATAAATTTACCCTTATTGTGCTTTTTGTAAATAATTTCGCCATCTATAGGAACCATATTCACGTGCACATTGTCAACATTCATGAAAATAGCAACATAGCTCATCTCTTTATTGAAATATTCTTTCTCAAATTTCTTGCCTACAATCACAACCTTGCCATCGCAAGGTGATAAAAGCTGAGAGGCTATCGGAGTAATATTTCGCTTTGGTAATCTGAAAAACTGCAGAAAGAATGCCGCAGGTATGAATGCAAGAAATGCCAAAACGCCAATGATAGGGCATGGGTAAATAGCTAATATGACCAACAGTGTTATAAATATTCCCCATGATAGCAATAAGGATTTCTTTCCTTCTTTATGTAATGTCATAATGTTTTATCTAAAGATTTTACTTTTGACAAAAGTAACGATAATATTGTAAGTTTTGAAACGTTATATATATATATAATTACGTGTGTGTTTGGTTATATTGTATAATGATTTTGAATTTTATGAAGGCGTGTTTACTTATTGTATTGCTAGTGTTTGCATTGAGGGGCTTTTCTCAAGAAAGTCCTGCAAAGGATGATAGTCTTATGCGCGGCAATAATCTTGAAAATTTTGATTTAATGCCCTCCCAAGGGCAAACAGTTGGCATATACCCGACATCGCTTAGTATTAGGGGATATAATGATATTATTCAAAGCATTGCCAGTGAAAATAATTATAAATTAAATCCTAAATTATTAAAATTTAGTTCTGATGTGCAGTTATTGCTTAATAAAAGAGTACAATGCTCTCAGAAGGAGTGTTTTATTCCTGTTATAAATAATTCAGGAGTTGTACTACCTATAATGCATCAGCAATTCATGAGTACGCGCTCGGAGTATATGTTATTCCAGAAAAAAGGCTTCTCTTTTAGTATTGGCGCCGAATTATTAGTGCCCAATGTCGGATATTGACGAGAAATGTAGAAAAATGTAGATTTTGTATTAAAATAACATAGAAGAAATGGTGTCGTAAATGAAAAAAGCCTTTTCTTTGTACGGTTGAACTTACGTTAGTATTCGGCAATGAATACCAGAGGAATTGACAATATATCAGGAGTACTGCGGTACTCTTTTACAAGTTACAGTTAAATTATTACTTTCAAAATGAAGATTTACAGGGATTTAAGAGTTTGGAATAAAGCGGTGCAATTTGCTTCCGATTTAGATGGTAAAATCAAGTCTAAAGAAAACCTTGGCGTGTTAGGTGCGGAGTTGATAAAAAATGCATTGAATGTTCCTATGACAATTGCCGAAGCTTATAGTCGCAGAGCAGACAAAGAGATTATTGTGTTCCTACAGAGTGCACAAGGGGCATTGTTTAGATGTCAGACATGTCTAGATATTTGTCTTAAACAAGGACTTATTGACGAGGAAATGCATGTGTCCACGATTGAAGAGTCGCAAGAAATAGAAAGAATGCTGTCGGCATTCATACGCTCTATCAGATGGAAACAATCGGGAAATACAGACAGAAGAGCCCCCCGAGAAGAAAGCAATGGCGATACATATTCAGATAATTATAATGAGCAGCCCGCTTATAACGACGCGAATGATGTCGTAGATAATAGTGACTTTGGAAGTTATAACTAAGTTGTAAATTTGATTACAACCTGTAATTTACAATCAGAGCGTTTTTTTTATTCTTATAATGTATATCTTTGTAGAGCGATTCAGAATGAGTCTGGGAGTTATATGCTGATACTTGCATTGCGTGAGGCAAGTTCTGCTTCTCGTATTGAGGCTATTGGCATGAGCGTTGAAAACCATGGACTATAATGATTATGTGTAATATTTATACATAGCTGTTGTCTGTAATATAAACATTATGAACAAACGAATTTTGACCTGTCTTGCTCTGTGTATTGTTGCTGTTGCATCATTAGTATTGGGAGTAAGCTCTTGTAAATCTAAAGTTATGAACGAAAAGAAAAACCTTCTTTTAGTTATTGATGCCCAAAATGACTTCTGCTCGCCCGATGGTTCACTCTTTGTAAGCGGAGCTGTAGAGGATATGAAGAGACTTGTTGGTTTCATAAACAGCAATAGCTCAAAGTTGAGTAATGTCGTCTTGACCCAAGACTCTCACCACGTACTTGATATTGCTCACCCGGGTTTTTGGACTGATAAAAATGGCAAGCCGGTGGAAGCATTTACACAAATCACATCACAACAAGTAACAGATGGCGAGTATTTACCACGAGAAAATAAAGAACAAGTAATACAATATCTGAAAGAGCTTGAAGACAATGGAGAGTTTACCCATACGATATGGCCAGAACATTGCATTGTTGGTTCTGTTGGCGGAGCAATTTTCCCTCCTGTTATGGAAGCCATCTCTAACTGGGAACGTAGTCAAGGTACGCGATTTACACTTTATCAAAAAGGATTAAATCCTTATACGGAGCATTTTGGCGCACTGCGCGCCAATGTGATAGATAAGACCGATAAATCTACCGATTACAATCAAGAGCTTATTGCTCAGCTCAAAGATGCCGATAGAATTATCATTGCAGGCGAAGCCAAAAGCCATTGTGTTGCAAATACTGTGAAACAAATCTATGAACTGGGAGGAATTAAAGCTGAAATTGTAATATTGTCAGACTGTATGTCGCCAGTTACAGGCTTTGAAACGCTTGGCGAGGACGTGTACAAAATGGCAGCAGAAAAAGGGGCTAATGTCGCAAGCTCGACAGAAGTAACACTGTAAAGTTGAGCATGACAACAATAGACATAGTAATAGGCATTGTAATATGCATCGGACTGATGACGGGTTTCCGGCGAGGTTTCCTTATTTCTATTGCAGGACTTATTGCTATGTTTCTAGGTGTTGTCGGAGCAATAAAATTCTCGCTCTTTACCTCGTCTCTTATTCTGAAAAATACAACACTAGACCCTGAATATGTCCCTCTGGTGTCGTTTGTGATAACCTTTGCTATTATTACGCTGATAATATTTTTGATATTCAAAATTCTTAGAAATGCCTTGCGTGCCGTGAAACTCGGTTTTATCGACCGCATTGCAGGTGCAGTGTTTAATGCTCTTAAATATGCTTTTCTGCTTAGTTGTCTGATTTTCCTGCTCGACGGCTATGTTTTGGAAAAGGAAACGAGCCGCAGATACGCCGAAACAACACTTTTCTATGCCCCCGTCAAGAAAATTGCCCCATTTGTAATGCCTTTTGCAGCAAAGTGGAATGAAGAGTTTAAAAAAGTTATTTTTGACGAGCAAGATAGTATATCTACATCGAACGGTAGTGTAGCTTGTGCGAACGATACATCCACACGATAGCACAAATAAGAAGAAGGGCTGCCAGTGCAAATACTGTCATATAACCCATTCTATGCAACACCAATATTCCAATAATAGGAGAGAACAAAGCTCGTATGCCTACAAAGGTTAGGTGGACAGATTGATATTGTCCCGCCTCTTCGGGCTTGCAGAAGTATGACGAACCTATACCCCATATCATTGGCTGAGCAGACTGAAATAAACCGTAGAAAATAGCTGCTATAAATAAAAAAAGATACACTTTATAGCCTAAAAATGTAGTATTTATCGGATAATAATAGGTTATTGCCGTGAATAAAATGTACAAAAGGAAAAACGAGAAAGTCATTACGGCAAACTTATGAGGTCTCAGCTTGGGTAGCAATCTGCCGAAAAATGGCAACATAAAAATCGGAACGATATCAAATATATTCTTATACAAGGCTACGTCGGAGTATTTAAGTCCTAATGCCCTTTCATAAAAAATTGTAATTACCGCATGAGTAGACATCCACGCAAAGCCGTAGAGCATAAAGCCAATAGTCATATCCCTGAAAGGCACGTTGTTTTTCAATATGCTGCCAGTTTGTCTGACGGCATCGGAAACCATTTTGCCAAACGATTTTGCTTTTTCTTCTATTGTATTTGTAAAGCTGATTGTCGAAATATTGAAAAAAGATACAATGCTGAAAAAGCCTAGTATCGGATATATCCACAAGAATATGTTGGGATGGGCGTCAAGCAAAAAACCAAAACAGAATGTTGCAGTCAGTGTAAATGCTTTTTGCACTGTTTGTCCCAATCCAAAAAGTTTGCTGAAGTTTTGAGGCTCGTAGTTTGCCTTCATCATTTGGTTGAGAATGGGTAAGATTATGGGGTTTGCACAATAATAAATTAGAAACACCGACAAGAACCAATAATGATGAAAGGGCTGGTAGTTACCATGTGCCGAAAAGTGCATTGCTATCAATGAAAACAGAGGAAGACGGCTGACAACTGCTGTTATGCGTATCAGCTTCTTCTTGTTGGCAATACTGCGCTCGAACTGGTTGATAATG
Source organism: Bacteroidales bacterium (assembly GCA_047975005.1). Taxonomy (GTDB): domain Bacteria; phylum Bacteroidota; class Bacteroidia; order Bacteroidales; family Prolixibacteraceae; genus JBKEAJ01. The sequence continues at coordinate 11,552 of JBKECW010000088.1, forward strand.
AAAGCGAAAACAAACACTACCATGCTGAATTGAAAAAGAATGCTTAGTTGGAAATCGGTACCTTTCATCCCCTTAATGAAGACAAATTCGTTTAGAAGTAAGCAACCCTTGATGAGTCCCTCAGTGGTGGAGTATAACAATTGCTTGTTGAAGATTGCCCGCTCGTGCAGGTTGATATTGCGAAGAGCTTTTATCATAAACGGTATTTTGTAAATGCAAAGAAAGGGGATTTATAAAGAAGCTAACGAAATTATTTGTTATGATTTGTAGAAGTTTATTACAACAAAAAGCCCCGAGATTGCTCACGAGGCTACTTTTATTTGATAAACAGGAACTGTTTATTCTGTCGCAATGCTTAGAGTCTTTTCAACTTCGTCTATACCAACGCAGTTGAACTTGCCAGTGTCGGCAGTAGTCTTTCCTGATTTTTTTACCGTAGATAGGATAATCTTGTATGTTCCCGATTCTACTTTGTCGCCACCTTTCCATGCTGCATCAGCAGGAGTGATTATAATGCTTGTTTTGTCGCTGCTAATATTAATGTTGCTTTCGTCTTGATAAACTACATTGCCGTCTTTTGTTACCTCAACTGTGAAATAATCCTGAGTATTGTCTGTTGCAACATTCCAATTGAATTTTAAAGTGTCTGCAGTAGCATAAATTGTATTACTGTCAATCAAGGCAGGAGCTACAAGTTCTGCCGTGTTAATCTGGTCGGTAAGTTCTTGTTCAATACCATCAATAGTTACACTGAACGCATAGCCGATAAGACCTTCGTCTCCCGTAGGCTTTGCGGCATTGACCTCTCCTGAGAAGTGTGAACCGCCTGTTGTTTCTTGTTTCCTTAAACTGACATTTGAAGCTCCACCATCATAGCTAACACCGGCATAGTCGATACTTCCGGTAGACCTTACATCAAATGCAAGATCGTAACTAAGAGTTCCGCCTGCCTCTCTGTCAGAATCGTAAACTTTGTAGTAAGCGTCTGCTGTTGTTGTGTAAGAGTTGTCGTCATCGTTGTTGCATGATACTAATGTTATTGCAATAAATGCAATGGGCAGAAGATTCAGATTTTTTTTCATTTCTGTTTAAGTTTTATGGTTAATAAAATAGTTGTCAGTTTATTGTTATTTCTATCTTGTCAATGCCTACGCAGTTAAGCCTTTTGGCATCATTACGAGAGTTTGCCGTAGCCTTATAACTGTACAAACTGAGGGTGTAGCTCCCTGTCTCGATTTTATCGTAAGTGCCTGGTCTTATAGTTATTTCTGTCAACTCGTTGCTAATGCTTTCGTTGAAAAAAGATTTGCCGTCTTTCTCTAGTTTGACAGTGTAGCTGCTTATTTTATTGTCGGTGGTTTTTGTCCAAGAAAAATATATAGAGTCTTGACCGGCAACAAGAGAAGAAGAGTTTATCAATGATGGCGATATAACATATTCGGAACCAAGTATTACATCATTGTCGCTGTGTGTGCTGCCATCGCTTAGACTAACACTAAAATCGACACTTACCTCGCCAATAGTTTCGGTTTTAATTTCTTTGCTAAACAGGTAGCCTTCTTCCTTGTCTTGATTGTCAAGAGTATAACTCTCGCCCAAAGTGTTGTTGTTTAGAGTAACCTCGGCACTTTCGATTTTGTTGGCAGAGGACACTTCAAATGTCTTATAGTAGCTTACGGCACCTCCCACAGTCCTGCTAGGTATTTTTGATACATAAAATGCATCGTAGTAGATGACAGGTTCGTTGTCGTCTTTGCTGCAACTCTGAAAAAAAGTGTTTGTTGCTAATATGCAACTTAGTATTATTATTGTTTGCTTCATGCTTCATTTAAAAAGGCAACCATCAGGATTGCTCCCCGGTTGCCTTCACTTAATTTAGGGGTGAAAAGAGTATGTCATTAAGGTACAGTTATTGTCATTGTGTCTATTCCTAGGCAGTCGATACCTGTGCCTCCTGATGTTGTGCTTGCAACCTTGTATGTATAAAGTGTTAGCAGATACTCGCCGCTTGGAATTTCAGTGTTGCCTTGTTGCCAAAATGGATTGCTAGGACTTATGCTGAACTGTGATGTTGTATCAGGAATTGCATATCCATTGTTGAGGTTAAAATATATCGTACTGCCTTTTTCTAAAGCAAGATTGAAATAGTCTCTGTTGTTGCCGGGAATGGTATCCCACTTTAGGAAGATTGTGTCAGAATTGGCAGTTACTGAACTTCGATTTATAAGAGCAGGTGCCACCATTCTGTTTGCAGGAATTATGTCATACTTTTGGTAAGTGTCGCCATTCGCCATTTTTATATTGAATGCGTATGATTCCGAACTGTTTGGAATATAGGCAGGAACGTCTTTCTTAAAATAGCTCTTTGCCTCGTCTTGTGCATCAAGGCTTGTTGCCGCCCCGTAACCCCAACTTACGCTTACGCTGTCCATTGAGCTTGTCGCACTGGCTGTGAAAGTCTGATAATAATCAGGTGAGCTGTATATATCTCCACTATTGTTGCGAGTTGTATAAAATGCGTCATAATAAATATACGGTTCGCTTTCAGATCTGTTGCAACTTGCAAAAAGCGATGCAATAAAGATTGTTGCAAATAAAGTAAGTAAATTTTTCATATTCATTTTTTTATTAATTATTCCCGATGTCCAAACTATAGACGTTGTTGGGAACAAAAGGTTGCGTTTAGACATAAAAAAATAGACTTTTTAAAGCAAAAAGTCTATTTTTCAATAAGGTTCTATACGGAGTCTACTCTATTATAACGCTTATGGTATCTAGTCCTAGGCAGTTTATTCCTCTAGCTCCGCCGAGGGAATTGTTGGCATATTCGTATGTTTTGAGTGTAAGCAGATAATCTCCCGCTTGAAGAGTGTCCTTTCCTGATGTGAAAACATCCCTAGAGCTTATGAGATAGTCGCTAGTTTCCGGTGCTAGCATTTCGCCCCGGCTTAGGAGTGAAAAAAGTTCTACTCCATCCTTCGTAAGTACTAGGTCAATATTGTCATGCCCATTGTTTTCGGGCAGACTCCACGCTGCATAGATATACTTATTTGTTGCTTCAATGCTTTTCCTTTTAAATATTACAGGCTTAATAATATGATCTTTATTTAAAATTAAGTCGTAATTTGTAACAGTATTTCCATCAATGTCCACAATAAACTTTACGGTAATACCTGACTGTGCTATGCCTATATTTTGTTCGGATGTGTATGAGAAAGTTGTTTTTGTTGAGTCTTTGCTAGACATAGGGAACTCTCCATATAGTATGACATCTGCCTTGGCAGTGTCTATTAGCGAAGAGGAAGACGACTTAAAATGCCAATAATACATTGGGGACATTTTGACGTTCTCGCTAGGATTTCGACAAATTAAATATGCGTCACTTTCTACGGTTGCGTCAGGCTCTTCAAAGTAATTGCAACTACTAAGAAAGCCGACAATCATGCATGAAGCCAAGTAGATTAATCCGTGTTTATTCATTTTTTATTATTTTTTACATATACATTGCGGTCGTCCGAGAATAAAACATTCAACATTTTCTGTAGCAATTCTAATTAGTCGTGTTCGCGCTTCAACAGTTGCCCACGCAATGTGGGGCGTTAGGTAACAGTTCCTTGCATGAAGAAGAGGGTTGTTGCTGCTTGGAGGTTCCGATGATAGTACATCGGCGCAGTATGCACTTACCAGCCCTTGCTCAAGGGCATTTGCCATGTCTTGCTCGTTCACCAAAAGCCCTCTTCCTGTATTGGAGATAACAACACTGTCCTTGCATCTGCTTAGCAAAGACAAGTTGATAAACCCCTTGTTATCTTCTGTTAAAGGTGTATTTATACTTATAAAATCACACACACTAAATAGAGTCGTAATATTTACCTGCTCGGTGCCGGATATCAGTCCTCTTTTATTACTTCTATTACTAAAGACAATATTCATGCCAAACGACTGTCCTATTTTTGCGATTTTTTGACCAATTTTCCCAAATCCTATAATCCCCAGGGTCTTACTGCTTAACTCAATTTGTTTATGCGTGTAAAAACAAAAATGCTTCGATTTCTCCCACTCACCCTTATGTACATCATCGCTGTAACTTTCAACTTTGTTGGTGGCACACAGGAAATGTGCAAATGCCATCTGCGCTACCGAATCGGTGCTATATGCAGGAATGTTGGTGATTGTAATGCCAGCTCTTGTAGCTGCCTCAAGGTCAATATTGTTAATCCCGGTAGCGAGTACGCCGATATACTTCAACTTCGGAAGTAGGGCAATAACATCCTTGTTAAATATAACCTTGTTTGTCAGAATAATGTCTGCATCAGCAGAACGTTCCAACACTTGCTCCTCAGAAGTGTGTACGTACACTTCCGTTGCTCCTAATCTCTTTAGCCCATCCCAAGAACTGTCGTCAGCACTTGCAGGATAAGCATCTAATACTACTATTTTCATGTGTTTATAATTTTGCAATAAGCTGCAAGCTATAGGCTTTATGCTTTTGCTGTTTTTAATCATCCGTCGTTGCGAGTTGTAGCCTAGCAATTTGTTCTTTGTTGCTGGGGATTGCCTCGTCGTCCTGCTCCTCGTATTGACGTTCGTTTATTTGTCTTTCATCATTGTAAAATTGTAACATCACAGCGTAAACAGCCTCCACCTCCCCATTTAGGAAGACAGGGCATCCCTTTTTTATGTGATTCCCTATTGATTATTATGGCAATATTCATTAATTTTGTGCGAAAGTTAAGCTATTATTGTTATAAACTCAAAAGAGAAAAAAAAGATTATGAGCAGTGATAAAGTTTTTGATATTGCCAGAAAAGTTGCTATCATTACGGGCGGCGGTGGCGTGCTGGGTGGAAGTATAGCCGACAGCCTTGCCAAGCAAGGTGTTACTATCGTTATCCTTGACCTTAGGAAAGAAAATATAGACAAAAAAATTGATGATATTACCAAAGCAGGGGGCAAAGCCTATGGCTACGAATGTAATGTCCTCGATGTAAAGTCTCTTGAAGATGTAAGAGAAAAAATATTGTCAGACTGTGGAAGAATAGATATCCTTATCAATGCAGCCGGAGGAAATACTCCTAAAGGCTCGCTCACTGCCGACGAAACGGTTTTCGACATGGACATTGAGGCTTTTAAATTCGTTAATGAACTAAACCTTAACGGCACTGTGCTTCCCAGCATCGTGTTTGGCAAAGCTCTTGCCAATGCAAAGTCGGGTTGCATTATAAACATCTCGTCGATGGCAACATACTCGGCTCTGACCAGAGTACTCGGATATTCTACTGCCAAAAGTGGAGTGAATATTTTTACTAAATGGATGGCAAACGAAATGGCATCGAAATTCAGCGATAAAATCAGAGTCAATGCTATTGCTCCCGGTTTCTTTATTGGCGACCAAAATAGGGCTTTGCTAATTAATCCCGACGGAACATATACAGACAGAAGTAAGAAAGTCCTTGCCAAAACGCCGATGAACAGATTTGGTGATATATCGGAGCTAAACGGTATTGTACATTTTCTTGCTTCCGACGAAGCGAGCTTCATTACAGGTGCAATAATTCCTGTCGATGGTGGATTTAGCTCATTTAGTGGCGTTTAACCTTTTAGAAAACTAATATTATGATAAAAACTTGGAGATGGTTCGGGCAAAAAGATACCATCACACTGAAAGACCTTGCTCAAATGGGAGTGGAGGGAGTGGTTACCTCGCTTCACCATGTCCCCAACGGCGAAGTATGGACAAAAGAAGAGATAACAAAGACCAAAACAGATATCGAAAATCACGGAATGCAGTGGTCGGTGGTGGAAAGCCTGCCCGTTACCGAAGGCATTAAGCTGTGCAACGAAGAACGTGAACAGCTGATAGCAAACTATAAAGAGTCGATCAGAAATCTTGGTGCTTGCGGTGTTACAACTGTGTGCTACAACTTTATGCCCGTGCTAGATTGGACTCGTACAACCCTTAACTACAAAGCTCCAAACGGTGGAGAAACTCTGCTTTTTGATTTTCCTACTTTTGTGGCATTTGATGCTTACGTACTTAAACGTCCCGGAGCAGAAAATGACTACAGTGAAGACCTCGTTGCCAAGGCAAAAGAAACTTATAAAACCCTTAGCGAGGAGGATAAAAAAAGCCTTCTGCACAATGTGATAATTGCGACCGGTGCATTCGTTGACGGAAACATCGACGAGAGTTCGCAAGATCCGGCAGGTGAGTTCCTGAAACTCATCGACCAATATCACAAAATGGGAAAAGAGCAACTGCGTGTCAACCTCAAACGCTTCCTCGAAGATATTATGCCGGTAGCAGAAGAGGCAGGAGTGAACTTTGCAATCCATCCCGATGACCCGCCATTTCCCGTGCTCGGACTTCCGCGTATAGTGGGTGGAATGGCAGACTACGATTGGATGCTAAACGAAGTGCCATCGCCAAACAACGGTATCACCCTTTGTACAGGCTCGCTGTCCGCAAATAGGAATAACGACATCGTTGCAATTGCCGAGAAATACGGAAGCAGAATATTCTTTGCACACCTGCGTAATACTTGTTTCAATAATGATTATCAGTTTTTTGAGTCGGGACACCTCGATGGCTATCTTGACATGCCGTCAATTGTAAAGGCTCTACTCAAAGAAGAAAAACGCAGGGAAGATGCAGGTAAGCCTTTGGAAATTCCTTATCGTCCCGACCACGGAATACGAATACTTACCGACTTTCAGCTGAAAGCAAATCCCGGATACCCCTTGATAGGACGCTTTAAAGGTCTCTCCGAAATGGCAGGGCTAATTCGAGGTGTTAAATCGATGATGTAAAGATATAGTTGTTAGCCATTAGCCTCTGGCTGATGGCTAACAGCCATTTTTGGTCGAATATTATTTTCTTTAATCTGCTTTTATTATCATTAACCATCAGCATTGGTATTTCATCGCAGTATCACAGTATCGACTGATAAAGCTCCATCATCTCTCTTGTTACCTTCTTATGTGCAAACTTCTTTACATGCTCTAGCCCTTTGTCTACCATAGTTTGAGCTTGCTGCCTGTCGCTCAGTATCCATTTTATCTTTTCTGCAAGCTCTTCATGATTGTGTGGGGATACATACACAGAGTCTGCCCCTCCAGCTTCCTCAAGACACGAGCCCGACGCTCCTATAACGGGGATTTCTGAATGCAAAGCTTCAATTAGTGGTATGCCAAATCCCTCGTACAGAGATGGGTATACGAATAACGATGCACACTGATAGATGGTGGGCAGCTCTTCGGCTGCTACGTCTTTGAGAAACAAGACCTGACCCTGCATACCGTTTTGCTCAATAAAAGCATCAAGCTGTTCTGCATATTTCTTCCGCCGTCCTATTACGACCAGCTTTATGTCGAGCTTGGAGGCTTTGAGAGCTTTTACTGCCAATAATAGATTTTTGCGCTCCTCAACCGTGCCAACCGACAAGATAAATTCCGATGGCAACTTAAATTTCTCCTTTACTTCTGCCCTGCGTTCAACGCTTGCCTTTTGCATAAACATGGGATTACAGCCTTGATAAATAACGCTTATCTTTTCGGGTGCTATCTTGTAGAATCTGATAATATCACGTTTGGTACATTCACTCACTGCTACCACGTGGGAAGCATCTTCGCAAGCTCTGCGGAATTTGTAGTTGTAAATCTTGCGGTCGATAAACTTATAAAACTGAGGATAGTGCAGAAATATCAAATCGTGAATTGTTACGATGGCAGGAATGCTTGTCTCTTTTATCGTGAAAGGCAGTTCGTTGGTCAGCCCATGATATAAATTCGGCTTTGCCTGCACTATGTCTTTGGTTATGCTTCTCGAACGCCAGACCGCTTTGCCTATGTTGTTTAATTTCTTTCGAGGTAGCAGAAACTCTATATTTTCACTCTTGCTTATAAGCTCTCGCATTGCAGGCTTTGCCTCGTCGGGAGAAAACAGTAAGAACCTGTCCTCCGTATACTGCTCTGCCAGATTATTCACCACAAAGCGGCTGTAGTTGCCCAGTCCGGTGTAGTTATTAGTTATGCGTTTGGCATCGTATGCTAGCTTCATTGATTGGATGGTTTAAATAGGCGAGTCAGCTTTATTCTATATACTACAAAGTAGAGGCGGAACAATAATATAATTCGTTTTTGTCCACGGTCTCGTTTTTTTATGATCTGTATGTTCTCTTGTAAACCTGCGACACGATTTGTATTTGAGATACCTGTTAAATCATAAATGGTAATTAGTAAAGGTAGTTTGAGAAATGTATATCCTTCGTCGTAGCAGCGTTTGAAGAAGTCTAAATCAGCAGACATCTTATAATTGGTGTCAAAAGGGATTTTACGTAATAGGTTAGTTTTTGTGAATGCACTTTGATGACAGAAATACATTTTGTGTATCGACTGAGGGTCTTTTGCTTCACGAACCACTAGTTCCCCTCCTTTTTCTACAAGAATATTTCCATACACAATGTCAAGATTAGCCCTGTTATTAATAGAATCAGCTACCTTTTCCAAGACCTGCTCATCTGCTAGCAAATCCCCACTATTTAGGAAGAGTATCCACTCGCCGGAAGCCATGGAAACACCTTTGTTCATTGCGTCATAAATGCCCGAGTCTGGTTCTGAAACCCATTTGTCTATTCTCGATTGTCTCTCTTTTATTAATTCTGCTGTACCGTCTGTAGATTGACCGTCAACAACGATATATTCGATATTTTGGAACGATTGTTTGACAACACTATCCATGGTCATGGAAAACGTATTTTTACAATTATAGCTTACGGTAATTATAGAAAACATTAATTTTTCAGGATTGTGTATCTGTTGATTCATTTTATTGATTTAGTTCCACTCAATATTCTAAGCAAAGATAATCCAATCTTTTGTGTTTTATACTCAAATAATTGAATATTATTTGATGTTAATATTTGCAAATAGTGGATGCAATAACTTCGACATAAATATGTAACTTTGCGTTTTAAGAATGATAATACTAGTGAATTTATCCGTTGCCATTATAACATATAACGAGGAGCAAATTATAAAAAGGACTCTTGAGGCTGTAAATAATATAGCTGACGAGATAATTATTGTTGATAGTTACTCCACCGATAAAACAGAAGAAATATGTAAAGGCTTCCCGAAAGTTAAGTTCTTAAAGAGAAAGTTCGATGGCTACGGGACACAAAAGAATTACACCATTGAGCGGTGTTAGGGATAATGGATTTGATTTGTTGATGCTGATGAGGTACTTGACGAACTCGTGCAGCAGTCTGTTTATGAAATGGTTAGCTGCGGCGATGATAGTGTGAAGGTTTATAATTCGGAGTTACACACCTTCTTTTTGGGAAAGATACTAAAATATGGAGGTTGGGGAAAAACGTTCAGAGAGAGACTATTTATGAAAGGCTATGCAAAATATTCGGAAGATATTGTACATGAGAAGTTTATCACTAAAGCAAATAACAAAGGACGTTTAAACGGGACTATTACCC
>JBKECW010000089.1:0-8520 GCA_047975005.1 Bacteroidales bacterium
AAAATGGCTAGTGTCGCCTTTAGAATTGGGATTATCGCCCTTGCCTCGTAAAATGCGCACAGAACGTCCCAAATAACGATGTGGAAATTTGAGATAAATGGTAAAGAATAAGCCCGTGCCGATTAATAATATCACAAACCATGGGGAGCCTCCTATCAATCCGTTTATCTTTTCTAAAATGTCGTTAACAGTCATAAGTCTCGGTTAAAATCCTCGACAAGATATCGATTTTGTTGAGAATTGACAAGAATATCCTTATTTAATTTTCATTTTCGTAGTTCCAGCAAGACCACATTCTCCACGTGATGAGTGTGTGGAAACATGTCAACAGGCTGAATGTTAACGACTTCGTATTTAGCGTCAAGGGCTTGCAAATCTCGTGCCTGTGTTGCCGGATTACAACTTACATAAACAATGCGTTTTGGGGATACCGCCAAAATTGTGTCTACAACATTTGCGTGCATACCATTTCGTGGTGGGTCGCTGATGATGAGGTCGGGCTTGCCGTGTTCATCTATAAATTCGGGGGTCAGCAGCTTTTCCATCACGCCCGCATAAAACTCTACATTCTTGATGTCGTTCAGCTCTGCATTTGCTTTTGCGTCGACAATGGCATCTTCCACATATTCAATTCCTATAACTCGTTTTGCATCTTTTGAAACGAATTGCGCTATCGTGCCAGTGCCTGTATATAAGTCGTAAACAAGTTCGTTCCCTGTGAGCCCCGCAAATTTGCGTGTTATCTGATAAAGCTCATAAGCCTGTTTGGAATTGGTCTGATAAAAGGATTTTGCTCCAACTTTAAACCTTAGTCCTTCCATCTCCTCCATTATATAATCATTGCCGTGAAAACATTTGATTTCTAGGTCGTTGATAGTGTCATTGAGCTTAGAGTTTATTACATACTGCAAAGATGTAATTTGAGGGAATTTTTCTTTAATAGCCGAGAGTAGGGCAGAGATAGCTTCCTTGTCGTTCTCAAAAAATGATACAATAACCATCAAATCACCCGTAGAAGCTGTACGAATGATGATATTCCTCAGTAGCCCCTCGTGTTGACGCATGTCGTGAAAACTTAGATTGTTGTCCAAGGCATATCTATATACAAAATTTCTTATTTCATTTGATGGCTCTGCCTGCAACCAGCACTTGTTTATATTCAGTATCTTATCAAAACGTCCCGGTAGATGAAAACCCAAAGCCTTGGGATTTTCTATCTTCTCGTCGGTGGCGATTTCCTCTTCCGTCATCCACCTTTTATTGGAGAATGTAAATTCCAATTTGTTCCTATAAAATGTAGTCTCTGCCGAAGCCAAAATTGGATTTATCTCCGGCAACTCAATCTTCCCTATGCGTTCGAGATTGTCCTTGACCTGTTTGTGCTTGAAATACAGTTGCTTATCATAAGGCAAATATTGCCATTTGCATCCTCCGCAAACGCCGAAATGCTCACAAAATGCATCTACTCTGTCGTCCGATAGTTTTTGGAAAGAGACGACGCGCCCCTCCATGTATTGTTTTCTGGATTTCGTTATCTGCACGTCAACAATATCACCGGGCACAGCATGGGCTACAAATAAAACCTTATCGTCAACCTTTGCCAATGATTTGCCCTCGCTCGCTACATCAATTATCTTAACTCCCTCTACGAGTGGATGTTTTCTTCTTTTTCGTCCCATGTTTTTTATTTATTTACTTCTATTGTCAATTGAATGAGGTGGGGATGCTTCTTTATTGCTCCTTTAATTGATAATAAGTTCCTTTTTCTGTTTCGCTAGATTTATCTAGAAATTCTTTTTCGAGTTGTGCAGAGTCGTTAGAGACTGTACGTTTCGATGTATTACACAGTACTTGAGCTATCGTATCTAATAATAAGTTATCTCTCGCTCCAACATGTATTTTGGTACTTCCTTCTGATATACAACCTTTTGAACCCAGTTGTTGTGTTCGTCGTAAGTGTATTTACTTGTTCCTTCAAACTCCTGATTCTTTTTTAGATTGAAAAAGTTTTCTTCTATCGGATTACCGTTCTTGTCGTAGATAGTCTTGTTCTTATGGTTAAGCCTGCCTTCGGAATTATATACACTCCACTCTGCAATATTGCCCTTGTCGTCGTAGCTCACTATTGACTTAGTATCTATTTTTCCTTTGGGTGTTAAGTTACTTACCTCTAGTAAATTATCTTTGCTGTCGTATTTGTAAACAGTGCGATTCTCAATCGTGCCTACTTTGCCATAAAGAACTTCCTCCGACTTGTAACCTCTGCTGTCGTAGCTGTGTTCAATCTTTTCGATTACAGTGCCAGCATTATTGTAGGTCTGCTCCAAAACAAGCCCTCCGTTATCGTTGTAGCTTGAGTGTTTTCTGAGATAAAGCCCATTGTCAAGTCCGTATTGCTTGCGCTCGGAAGGTTTGCCTTGCTTGTTGTAAGTGTATTCTTCTTTATACTGTACCTCTCCGCTACTATTAAATTGTGTGTGCTGGGTTAAGTTACCTTTGTCGTCGTACTCCATTGTTTCTTTGAACAGTACGGTCTCGTCAGGCTCGTAAACTAGTGAACCCGTTTTGTTTCCCTTTCTGTCGTACTCGTATTTCTCTTTCTCTAGCAACTGTCCGCCTGCGTCGTATTTGTCTTTGGCAATGAGCTGATTTTTACCTGCATATTTGTAGTAGGTGATGGACTCCAACTTGTTTGATAAGTCATAGTAGCTCTCCTCTGTAATCTGTCCGGAGTTGTCGTATTTGTAGGTCGTCCTGTCAATAAGCGCGTCGTTGGTGTCGTAGTAACTAAGCTCCGAGATGTTCCCGTTTTTGTCGTAGATGGTGTGCGAGTCGTCGCCGTTGATGAAGCCCCGTTCCCGTCTGATCTTGACAATCTCGCCAAATTTCTCTTGTGCTGAATAAGCTGTTTCTTTCACAGACTTAACCTTGTCCTTGAGTCGGTTTTTCTCTAAATCATTCTTTGAATACACGCTAAAGGCAAAAACGCACAATAGCAATATCAACGGTAATTTACGCATACTGAATACTGATAAAATTTGCACAAAAATAGTAAATTATTTTCACTGACTCAAGCTAGCAAGGGCAACATACTGGGCAAACGCATTTTAATTATTTACGGGTCTAAAACGAATAAAGGATACAGGTCTAGGGTTGCAATGTTGAATCGTCGAACTGTTTAGAATGCTGATTGTCTGAAGAATTTAGATATATGCTTCCTGACACATTAATATGGACACTGATTTTACAATGCTGAGATGTTCCGATTTTACGATGAAAACAGCCGACTTTAACAGCAGAGCAGACACGTAGGTCTGCCCCTACATTGCCCAGACTGTTTTTGCATTCACCATTAAATCCGGCTGTTTGCTAACAACTAATAGCTAACAACTAACAACTGTATGCTTTAGACTATAAGCGAACAAGCGATATTGATACTGCAATACTATGATATTACAAGGTTACGATATATGATACTACGACATTACAATGTTATGATGATGCGATGACAATAGCCAATAAACGAACGTCATTGTAAGGAGATGCGAAAAAATATAAACATTCCTCGTAGGAATAGATAAAATTGTCGTGCGTCTCTGAAGGTGTGTCGTTGATGCCTTAAAAACAGGTGGTATGCACAGTTCTTAAGGACAACTCTTTTGGCTGAATAGTTACAAAGAAATAGCTGAAGGAAAATAATGACAAATGAAGAAGTTCAAAAGAAAATAAGACAGTACATAGATGAATTAGAATAGTCATTTATGTTTAGGCGACCTCTTTTCTAGCCCTCTCTGCATACAAATAATTGACATTTCTTTCAAATGTTCAATAAGCATTTGGAGGTCAAATTGCTTTCTTTTTTTCTTCCATCGTTCCTATCTATGGCAACTTGCAGGGCTTGCCTGTCTTCTTAGAAGTCGGGATAGGCGCCTTTGTGTCAAGCAGCTGTTTTCTCAATATCTGACTCAGCTCTGCGAATTTTGCTTTGTTGGTGTCGGATAGGTCGGTTTTCTCCGATATATCGTTTTTGGTGTTGTAAAGCTCAGCTTCTTCCTTGTCATAAAAATAAATCAACTTCCAATCGCCTTTTCTGACAATGCTGTAAGGACTTGAGTAGTAGATGTGTGGATAGTGCCAGAACAATATTCTCTCGCCGTCGACTTTGTCGGGATTTACTATACTAACACCGTCAAGTTCTTGGGGATGGTCTATGTTTGAAGTGGCATGTGCAAATTCAGCCACAGTAGGTAGTATGTCATCGATGATTACGTTCTTGTCTGTGCGCGTGCCGTGTGCTGTTCCATGCGGGTCGTATACTATCAGAGGCACTCTTATACCTCCTTCGTAGGCTTGTATTTTGTAGCCTCTAAGGGGATATTGTTCGCCTATACTTGGAGGCTGACCGTTGTCGGACATGAATATGATAACAGTATTGTCCTCAATGCCCAGTAGCTTTACCTGCTGCATTATGTCACCAAGCGATTTGTCCATACTCTCAATCATAGAGCCGTTTGTCTGTTGTAACTTGGTGGTGTCGTAGGCTTTATATTTATCTAAATAACGCTTGTCTGCCTCAAATGGTGCATGTACGGCATAGTGCGAAAGGTACAAGAAGAATGCTTGGTCTTCGGCAACTGATTTTCTCATTTCCTCCGTTGCCTTTAGTGTCAGTGCCTCTGTCAGATATATATCCTTTCCATGAAATTCCTCAAGTCCTGGTACATCCCAGACACTTCCGCCGTTGCGGTGTGCAGCACTAAAATTATTTGTTCCGTAGTAGCTGCCAGGACCTCCTGCCGCATGCCCTCCAATGTTTACGTCAAAACCAATGTTGATGGGATCTGATGCAGGTGTGCCGATAGCTCCAAAGTGTGCTTTGCCCACATGGATGGTTTTATAGCCCGCTTTGTTCAAAATACTTGGCAGGGTCTGGTCGGCATAGAAAGTATTGTTGATTCCTTTTTCGCACGACATGCCGTTAACATTCCACTCGGGTGGTGTTACAAAGTCATTTTTTGCCTTTTCGTCGGGTGATATGTCTTTATTCAATGTCCAGTTTGTAACTTGGTGCTTCATGGCGTTGACCCCAGTCATCAGACTTATCCTCGTTGGCGAACATAAGGGTGCGGCATAAGCATTGGTGTATGTAAGACCCTTGCTTGCAAGCCTCTCCATGTTTGGTGTTTGGAAATAGTTGTTGTTGTGAGTTGCCTCCTCATACAAGGGCAAAGAAGTCTCCTGCCAACCCATATCGTCTACAAAAAAGACGATAATATTGGGCTTGTCTTGTGCACCTGCTGTTAATGTGGCAAGCAACAATGATAGAAAGATTAGTTTTTTCATCTGTTTGTTATTTTGCAATAAAGCTGTAAGCTATAGGCTTTACACTTTTGTCCTACAAATATATAAAATAAATTTGGGAATTTGGTGATTTAGATATGCTTGTATTTGGAGCATTTGTTGTGAAACTTAGATTTTTATATTAACTTTGAATTGTCTGTCAGTCTGATGTCTGAAAGTCTGAGTATCTGATAGTTATCAAATTATAAACCAATGAAGAAATTACTACTTGCAATTGTCGTTATATTCTGCCTGCATAGCGGAATAAGAGCCCAGTCGGGACAAGCAAAATTAGAGGACAGTAAATCATGGTCGATGATTATACTGCCAGATCCTCAGACTTATAGTAAGTTTGAACGGAATCAGCCAATATTCTCACTTATGACCCGGTGGATAAAACAAAACAAGGAAAAACTGAATATTAAACTAGTACTTTGCGAAGGCGACCTTGTGGAACAAAACAATATTCCAGTGGGCGACGGCACTAACGGAGACCAAAACAGCTATCAGCAATGGGCTGCAGTACGAGAAGCTTTTTCTACTTTAGATACTGTCGTACCATATATTTTGTGTACCGGCAATCACGACTATGGCACTAAGTCTGCCGAAAACAGGTATTCCCAGTTAAATTCTTATTTTCAACCACAACAATTGAAAGCTACCAAAAGCATTTTAGCAGGGATGATGCCCAATTTTGCAGGTGAGAGAACACTAGAAAATGCATATTATGAGTTTAGCTCTCCACATGATGTTAAATATCTTATCGTATCGCTTGAATTTAATCCCCGAGATACCATTGTGCAGCAAGCAAAAGAACTGGTGGCGCAAGATAAATATAAGGATTATCGTGTAATCATTCTGACCCACAGCTATATGGAGGCAATGAGTGAAGGCAATGTATTGATAGAAAAGGAAGGCTATAAGGTGAAAGATGTTACTCACGGCAAGGAGTTGTGGCATAAATTGATAGCACCCTCATCAAATATCGAAATGGTACTATGCGGACATATCGGAGGAACAAAGGATGTTACGCAAAATGTAGGATACCGAAAAGATGCTAATGCCGCAGGCAAACAAGTGCATCAAATAGTATTTAATGCTCAAACCGACGGTGGAGGGTGGCATGGCAATGGTGGCGATGGTTGGTTGAGAATAATGGAGTTCCTGCCCGACAAAAAAACTGTGGTTATCAGAACCTTCTCTCCTTTTTTTGCTATCTCCCCATCAACGGTCGACGAGGCGTGGCGCAACGAACCTTTCAATAGCTTTAGCATAGAGTTGAAGTAGTGAAAAAATCAATTGACTGATAGTTCAGATAATATTGTTTTTCGGATCTCTCTAAAATGTACTATGCTCAAATCGTAGTGGTCGAATGCGAAAATAATTTTGCTGACAATCTCTTTAGCTCGCTCAGGATTCTTTTGCTCTAACATTTTCAA
This sequence comes from Bacteroidales bacterium, assembly GCA_047975005.1. Classification (GTDB taxonomy): domain Bacteria; phylum Bacteroidota; class Bacteroidia; order Bacteroidales; family Prolixibacteraceae; genus JBKEAJ01. Next base: position 6,780 of record JBKECW010000089.1, read on the forward strand.
TAGCTCATAGTCTACAATCCCATCACGCATAGCCTCTAAACGAATACTAGGCAGGAGCTTACTTTCCTTAGGATAAACTATATTCATGTCTCCCGCAGGCAGTGTGTTGCCGGCATAGTTCATGTGGGTTGTTTCTATATAGGGATTTGAGTTTTTCTGCCAATAGTTAAAACCCCAATGTAGATAGCCTGTAATTCCGTAACGGTAGTTGATCCAGTGTAGTAATCTTGTTTTTATCAAAGGCTGCTCAATAAACCTATTGGCGAAGTTCTCTTGTGGTCCCAAGCAGGTGTAAAACCACACCTCCTTGCCTTTCTTCTGTTGTTCTTTATAAAAATCAAAATCATTTTTCAAAAAGTTTAATTGTGGAACCCATATGTCAATAGAGCCGTCAAGATCACTAGAATGGCATGCTTCTATTATTTTTACTCCCGGTAAAAGACTTCTCGCAAAAGTTGATATTTCAGCATAAGAGTCTTTGTTGGATTCTATTGGCTCATCGGCAATATGCTGACAATACATATCGAGCCACTTGTTCTCTTCCAGATTCTTTTTCAGAGCAGGAAGAAATTGTTTGTAGAAGTTCTGAGCTTCTGTACTGTTCACATTGTAGTCTTTCATATCCCAACCTTTATCAATCTTCTCAGGTACTTTTACAACGAAAGGTCCCATCCAATTTTCAGGCAATCTGTTACCAATATGTCCTCCTTCAATAAGATCACAACATCCAGCGTCAATCATGAGCCTTACCATTTTGTTGAAATTGGAAAAATCAAAGCTCCATTGATTGTTGGTGTATTTATAACTAGTTAAGTCAAGAGGTCTTATAAGTACCGTGTTTTGACGATATTCTGCCATCATGTCGGCTAAAATTTTGGCATATTTCCAAAAGTCTTCAGAATATTTTTCCAGAACTTTATCCTTGTTCAGCAGGTTCAGATTGTCAAGAGAGTACCAATTGGTAACCATTAAGCTGGTTTTGTCAATTATTACATTGTATACTTCTATGCTTATGTCTTTCTTGATCTCTATTTTTTGTTTGTTAATTGTGGCTGATAGTATAACTTGACCTGTATATTTACCGGGTTTTGTGTCTTTGGGTATTGCGATACTAATCCAAACAGCTTGCGTCATAGCAGGATCGATATTTATGCTGGCGCTGTCTAAGATGGGATCAGGGTAGAATCCTGATGATGTATTGAGGTAGTCTCTGCCAGGATTTGGAACAGGTCTGTCTACCGGGACATAGCCTACAAAACCGTGTTTTATTTCTTCAAGTACACTGCTTCCCATTCTTGGGCATATTGCCCGAATATGAACATCTTCTAGTGCGAACCCCGAACGGATTGCAAATTGAAAACTTGCAGTCTCTCCTCGTGCTACATCTGTACATGCTTCGTGTGGAAGAAAGTATGAGCTCTCAGGGAAGATCTTCTTTAAAGGGTCTACATATTGAAATGTGATATCTTTCTTATAGTCGGTGCATGACAATAGAAGTAGTGTAGACACGAGTATTGTGAAAATACGATGTAGTTTCATCTGTTTATATTTTGGTTTTTAATTGTCAGATGTATCTCGCCAATATAATCATCCTCGTATGTGAGACTTGTATCAAGGCTCTTTTCATATCTTATTTTTTACGATAAAAAAATGACCAAGAATTTTAATTCTTGGTCATTAATCTTGCCTCAATTGTTATTGACTCCAGCCCGGATTTTGTGTGAGATTGGGATTTAGAGTG
>JBKECW010000090.1:0-2326 GCA_047975005.1 Bacteroidales bacterium
TACGAATACAGTTATTTCCTCATGGATCGCACCAAAATCAAAGCCACGGAGAAGCTACCAAAAGGCAAGGTTAATATCCAAGTGGTGTCAAAACTGGAGAAAGGTCCCACATCGGCCCTGAATATAACGATTAAAGTGAATGGAAAGGAAGTCGCATCAGGCGTAGTTCCCAAAAGCATTGCCTCGACTGTAAGTTACAACGATGGCTTTGATGTAGGTCAGGACTTGGGCTCGCCGGTTTCTGAAGCTTATTATGACAATGCTCCTTTTGAGTTCAATGGGAAGATAAATGGAGTCAAAATTAAGTATCTGGACTAGAAAACTCCTGTGAATAAAAAGAAACAGTAGTGCTTACTTGCTAAGCACTACTGTTTTTTTTTATTTTGCACATCCTGATAAACAATGCTCTGTAGCAATAGTCTAAATACTAGCAATCGTCTTGTTAATAATAGTATGCCAAGATTCCAGCGATTGTAATTCGCCGACTAGTTGAGAATTGACCTCGCTATCGTAAAACTCTAGTTCAGGGCACTTGTCATTTATATTCTTAGGCATAAAACTCAGTGCAAGTCTATCAATTACGTGTCCATAGTCCTTTATGCTTCGGCATTGCTTTAGTGCCTTGCATTCTCGTATTGTCGCAAGATTCAGGCATTGCTGTATTATCTTATTTTCTTTTCTCAGCTCAAAAAACAGATGTCCTTTGTTCTTGTCTATTCCGATGATGTAGTTTCCACACACCTCATGTTGCTCAATTGTGCAGTTGTTTTGCTCTGCATATCCGTTCAGTGATACTGTTAATTGTTTTTTTGCTTTATTTCTACTTGCTACTGATAATGCAATTGGTATGACACCGGCAGATATAAAGACTATGCCCATTATTATTGTTGCTAAATCCATTTTGTTTTGTGTTGTGAATTTGAACATACTGAACTATTGCCGCAGTCAATCTGCAACATATAGCTGTTATTCAAGATTCTGATTCTGAATGATTTGTCTTTAATAAGAAAACGATTTCTTGGAGATAAGTGACGCGAGATGCATCCTTCTCAAAAAACAGGCTGTTATCACGTAAAGCAGTGGAATGGAAAAATGATTTTGTGCAAATAATCATTAGCAATAATCTCTGGTGATGCCAACGAAAATCTGCGAATAACAATCGATAGTGGATTATTTGCATGATTAGGCAAACCGCTAATGCCACTAGATACAGGCAAATTGGAATTGCCTATACGATAGTTCCCCGCTAAATCAGCATAGCAGTCCGAAGGCAATGAATAATCGGGGTTGCAAGTGGAAGTCTCATTGACAAGGTATTGCTCGTTGACAATACTGTCGTTGCTGGTCTTAGGAAATGAGCATACCTCTATTCCGCCAAGTAAAATATAACATAGCGAAACAATCAGGCTTGCACCTATAAATTTCATTTCCTTATTCATGCCGCAAATATCGAAAAAAAAATCATTCACAATGCTTTTTCTAATATTTATTTTTACTCCATCTTTAGCTCTGTCGTCATTGCGAGCGTTGGCATGGTAATATGTTCCTTGTTGTGCAAGATTGTTTCGTTGCTAGCTCCTCGCAATGACATTCATGTTTTTGCACTTGTCATCATCCAAATTATGACATCAGCAAATCTGTAATAAAAAAACTTGTTAAGTTTATTCCCCCAAACGTTACCCTCTACCCAAATCCTGACAACTCTTGCCATAATCGGAATTTCAGCCGTCATGACAATTTTGTTCATTGCACTATTCCTACTGATATGAATATAATTTTAACAATACCCAAATGGGTTTTGATATTGAGAAGGGATAGCTTTAATGGCTAATCATAACTCCCCCAAGAAGAAATAAGTTCCTTGTCTTCGTAGTACTTCTTGCCGTCTGTCAGCACACTGTGCTTATTGCCATCGGGCACAAAGTAGATATACAAACTTTTGTCATGGTCATTATCGACTATTTCGCCTATGATGTTGACGCTGTCTTGCTCGTGTTTTCCTAGTAGGCGATGCAATAAAATTCTACTTCTTCTAGATTTGTAAATGCCTCGCCGATGCTTTAGAGCAGGACTTCAACATAGCACCGCAGTTTTCTCATGGATTTCGCTTTGGCTGCGTTTACAATCGCATCAGCTTTACGAGAGTGCTAGTTCTATCATGGTGTTGAGGGCTTTATTTCGAGGGATAAAGGTATAGGATGTTTTATGTTTTGCAAGTTGTCCTTGGAGTGTTGTTTTCAGAGGATGAATGACTCCTCTGCTACTTGCGATGCTTTAGTGTCAAGTGTGCTCGCGTATTTTGGCTGAATAGTTACTCGGTTTGCTA
>JBKECW010000091.1:0-56161 GCA_047975005.1 Bacteroidales bacterium
ATAAGCGGTTTCACCTGCTCTTTGTATCAGCGAAATCATATTTTTGATGTCGTTGTAAAATAGTGCTGAGCTCAGTGTAAACACACTGTTCTTGTGTATAAATTTATAGTCTATGCTAGCATTGTAGTTGTACGATGATTCGGCTTCCAGATTTTCGTTTCCATATATTTCGTGGTTACTATTTACAAACTCCATGTACAGCTCTTTAATGTCAGGGGCTCTGAAACCCTTTGCAAATGAACCTCTTAAGCTAAGTCCCTTTAGTGCGTCCCATTTTGCGTTTAGTGAGTACACCAGTGGGGTCGTATAGCCGGTGTTGTAGGCGTATCTAATTCCCGGCATTAGCGACAGATTGCTTGTTGGGAGATATTTCAGATTGAAGAACCCTGCAAAGTCGCCCATGTTTTGTTTTTCGTCTTTGACTTTTGGTCCCGACATAGTTTCGTTATTGAGGTCTGCACCTGTCTGAAATGACAATTTGTTGGGGATTAATGAGTACATATATATAGCTCTCAGCATCTGCATGTTCATGGTTTGCGACTTTTCTTTATCAGAATATACTATTGACAAGTCTGATAGATCTTTTGTATATGCTTGATTATAACGGTCGTAGTAGTTATATGCTCCAACGATATTGATTTGACTTCTGTCGCTCCATTTCTTATTAACTGTTGCACTAAAGTCTAGTCTGTCAGTAAAGTAGTATGTGTTGAAAGTCTTAACTTGCTGGATTATGTCTCCAAGAAAGTCGAGTCTGTCTGAATAATACCTGCTTTTGAAGTCGAAGTCCCAGCTATCGGCTTTAAATGCATATACGAGGTCTGCATAATATTCCCTTTTAGGTTTCCAGTCCATCGACCTTGTAGACTCGTCGAAGTCGACACCATCGAATATTTTACCGCCGAAGTTAAGACCCAGATTGTGTTTTTCGCCCAGTCTTTTGTTAGCTCTTATTGCTGCCGAATACTCGCCTACACTTTCGGCATAGGCCTGTACTTGTGTTTCGAGGCTGTGATGGCGGTTTCTTTTTGTTATAAGGTTGATCGTTCCTGCTATTGCATTGTTTCCATATACTACCGACATTGGTCCTTCGATTATTTCGATTTGCTGTATGTCGTCGAGTCTCACTTGGTTTAGGTCGAGGTTGCCGTCTAGTCTTCCGATGATTGGCACGCCGTCAATCATCACTTTTACGTTTTGTGCGCCCAGTCCCATCATTTCAATCTGTGCTCCCAGCACCAAATCCGTTGACATCCTGATGTTTGCTTCGGTCATTAACAGCTCGTCGAGGCTTTGCGAGCCGGATGCTTTTATTCTTTCTTCTGATATTAGTTTGACTTTGTATATTGAGCTGTCTACCGGCATAGGTTTTGTCTCGCCGACCACCACGACCTCACCGAGATGGTATCTTTCGTCTGATATACTTAGTCTGTGTTGCTTAGCGGTATCTGCCGAATCAGGTTCTACGACATTAGCCATAGCAACTGACGTTGACAATAGAAACATTGATACAAATAATACTACTGCGCTACTATGTAGCACACACCTGATACTCATATTTTACTCTTTAGAAATCAAAGAGTGCAAAGTTATTGGCAAACAAGAAGCAGGGCAATCATTATTTGTTGGGAAATTTTCTTTTTGTAGGAGCTGTGTATTGTGTTGATTACTAGCGTGTAGTAATAGGTGCTAATAATAAGTGATTAATGATAAGTGGTGGTGATGCTAATGCAGAGTTCAGGCGATTAACTGTTTAATATAAAAAAAAATACAGTAGGCTTTAAGCGAGCAGCCGATGATGCTGTGATGAAATATACAAACCACCCCGCCTCCACGAGTAGGGGATTTAAAACCTCTCCTCCTGCGAGGGAGGAGTACCCGAAGGGGGATGTGGTGGCTGTTTTGGCTTACAGCATAAAGCATAAAAAAATGGAATAGATTTTTCATCCATATATCTCCTTTTAGAGTAGATCCCACGTTCGTTTTATATACACATAAATATACACACTGCCCTTTGGTAACCGCCCGGTTACCGATGGATTTTTTAATGAATATCTAGTACTTATAAAAAAACAGGGACACCCATTGACGGATGTCCCTATAATATTTAGTAATAACAGCGGTGTTTCACAGACCACTGACCACTTGCTTACTGCTTATCTTCAGGTTCTTCCAAAGTATACTTTGAAAGCCTGCGGTAGTATTTATATCTGCGTTGCGCATCGTCTTGGCATCTCTGATACAGTTCTTCGTACACATCAGGATATTGCTTTTTGAGCGAAGTAAAGCGAACCTCTCTTTGCAAGAAGTCTTTAAACAATTCCCACTTAGGTTCCTTGGAATCTAGCGAGAAAGGATTCTTACCTTCTTCTTCAAGAGCAGGGTTGTATCTGTACAGTTGCCAATATCCTGCCTCGACGGCTTTTTGCTGCTGCTCCTGAGCTTTTGCCATGTTGATGCCGTGGCTAATACATGGAGAGTATGCGATAACTACGGAAGGGCCGTCGAAAGCTTCAGCCTCTCGTATCGCTTTCAGCGTTTGAGCCTGATTAGCTCCCATTGCAACTTGAGCAACATAAATATATCCATAGGTCATAGATATTGCACCCAAGTCTTTCTTCCTGATACGCTTACCAGCTGCTGCAAATTTGGCAATTGCCGCTACCGGAGTGGATTTAGAAGCCTGTCCACCAGTGTTCGAGTATATCTCTGTATCAAGAACCAATACATTTACATTCTCTCCACTAGCAAGAACATGGTCAAGACCGCCATAGCCAATGTCATAGGCCCACCCGTCACCACCAAAGATCCAGACAGATTTTTTGCTTAGGTATTGTTTTAGTGACATGATTTGTTTGGCATAGTCGGCAGAGCTGTTCCCAATAGCATTGATAACTGCTTTTGACGCAACTTCTGATTCTTCGTTGTTGTTTTTTGTAAGCAACCAGTTAGAAAAAGCGTTCTTTTCAGAGTCTGATATATTGCCACTTTGAACAGCTTCGTTCATAAGTTTGGCAATTCTGTTTCTTTGAGAGTTAACGCCCTCAAGGATACCAAGACCATACTCCGCATTGTCTTCAAATAGAGAGTTACCCCATGCCGGTCCGCATCCTGATTCGCTGTTTGGTCTATATGGTGTTGCAGGAGCAGAACCACCGTAGATGGAAGAACATCCCGTTGCATTGGCAACAATCATTCTTTCTCCAAACAACTGGGTAACTAGTTTTACGTAAGGCGTTTCGCCACATCCTGCACAAGCTCCTGAGAACTCAAACAATGGTTGAGCAAACTGCGAGTTCTTAACGTTAGACTTGGTGTCTACAAGTTTGTCTTTATACTTAACGTTGTTTTCTAGGTAGTCCCAATGAGCTATCTCTGCTTGTTGAGTTTCTAGGTGTTCCATAAACAAGGCTTTGCCTTTGGCAGGACAAACGTCGGCGCAGTTGCCACAACCTGTACAGTCGAGCGGACTCACTTGTATTCTGTATTGCAAGTCGGGGAACGACTTGCCGGGCTTAGCCTCGATAGTCTCCATACTTGCAGGAGCATTTGCTTTTTCGTCTTTGTCTAATAGGAAAGGACGTATACAAGCGTGAGGACAAACATAAGCACATTGATTACACTGTATGCAAGTTTCTGATTTCCATTCGGGAACGTCGGCGGCAACGCCACGTTTTTCGTACTCGGTAGTACCTGCAGGGAAAGTTCCGTCTTCTCTGCCAATGAATGTGCTGACCGGAAGGTCATCTCCTTTTTGAGCATTAATAACATCAACAACCTCTCTGATGAACACTGGTCGGTTTTCGTCAATATGTTTTTCTTCTATGCTGATGTTCTTCCATTCGGTAGGAACAGCGATTTCGTGGAAATTCTTAGCTCCTGCGTCAACAGCTTTGTAGTTCATGTTAACGACATTTTCTCCTTTTTTGCCGTATGACTTAACGATAGCATTTTTCATTTCTTTCTCTGCGAGGTCGAAAGGAATAACGCCTGTTATTTTGAAGAATGCCGATTGCATTATCGTGTTTGTTCTACCTTTCAGACCGATTTCCTGAGCTAGATGAGTAGCGTTGATAATGTACAGCTTGATATTCTTGTCTGCTAGTGTCTGCTTGATATTGTCGGGAAGATTTTTCTTAGTAGCTTCTTCGTCCCATATAGTATTGAGTAGGAATGAGCCTCCTTGTTTCAGCCCTTTCAACACATCGTACATATTTAAGTATGCGTTGACGTGGCAGGCAACAAAGTCCGGAGTCGTAACAAGGTAAGTTGATCTGATAGGTTGATTTCCAAAGCGTAAATGCGAACAGGTGAAACCTCCTGATTTTTTAGAGTCGTATTGGAAGTAGCCTTGACAATACTTGTCTGTAGCTTCTCCGATAATTTTAATTGAGTTTTTATTTGCACCTACCGTTCCGTCAGAGCCTAGTCCGTAGAACTTGGCTGCATAAGTGCCTTCTGGTTCGATATTTATTTCCTCTTTCAAAGGAAGCGACTTGAAAGTAACATCATCAAGAATGCCTACTGTAAAGTCGTTTTTCGGCTCGTTCATTTCGAGGTTTTCGTATACTGAAATGATTTGCGATGGAGTAGTATCTTTAGAGCTGAGTCCGTATCGTCCGCCAACAACTAGGGGTGCGTCTTTTTTGCCATAGAAAAGTGCTTTTACGTCAAGATACAAAGGTTCGCCCATAGCTCCTGGCTCTTTAGTCCTGTCAAGAACTGCAATTCTCTTAGTGTTTTTTGGCAATACCGCCATAAAGTGCTTAGCAGAGAAAGGTCTGTAAAGGTGAACGGATAGCAGTCCGATTTTTTTACCTTGAGCAAGCAGGTGGTCGATAGTTTGTTTGATAGTCTCTGTAACTGAGCCCATTGCTATCACAATGTTTTCGGCATCTTCTGCACCATAGTATGTGAAAGGCTTGTAGTGTCTTCCTGTGATTTTGCTCACTTCGTCCATATATCTTTCGACAATATCCGGAGTTGCATCGTAGAATTTGTTTGCTGCTTCTTTAGCTTGGAAGAAGATGTCCGGATTTTGAGCAGTACCTCGTGTTACGGGGTTTTCAGGATTAAGAGCTCTGTCTCTAAATGCTTGAATTGCCTCGTGGTCAACAAGTTTTAGTAGAGCATCTTCGCATGGGACTTCGATTTTCTGAATTTCGTGAGAAGTTCTGAATCCATCGAAGAATGCCAAGAATGGTATTCTGCTTGTTAGTGTTGATAGGTGAGCCACTGCTGCTAAGTCCATTTCTTCCTGCACAGACCCTGCAGCAAGCATTGCGAATCCGGTTTGGCGAGCAGAGTATACGTCGCTGTGGTCTCCGAATATTGACAGAGCGTGCCCGGCTAAAGTTCTAGCACTGACGTGAAAAACCGTAGGCAGAAGCTCCCCTGCGATTTTGTACATATTTGGTATCATCAGCAGTAAACCCTGCGATGCGGTATAAGTAGTTGCCAATGCGCCGGATTGTAGCGCACCGTGAACAGCTCCTGCGGCTCCACCCTCGCTTTGCATTTCTGTTAGTTTAATAGGCTGCCCGAACATGTTTTTTTGTCCTTTAGCGGCCCATTCATCAACATACTCAGCCATAGTGGATGAGGGAGTAATAGGGTATATGCAGGCAACTTCACTGAACAAGTAGCTCATGTGAGCCGCCGCATAATTCCCATCACAAGTAATAAATTTTTTGTTCTTACTCATCGTCTTTATATTTAGATAATTTTATTTTACACTAGAGTCCTAAAAAAAATAATAGCTTTGAGAGTTGAGCCGTTGGAGTGGCTGCTCTTAATATACAAAAGCTATTTGGTAACGTAAATATTATTTCGACAAAGTATCTTCCATAATACGATGCCAAATGTACAAAAAAAAGTGTATTCGCCAAAGAGAGAATCATAAAAAATAATGATGGGAATCTTTACTTGCATTAATATTAATAGTTTTATATTTGGATTTTGATACTTAAATGTTATGACGAATTCGATTGAATACGATAAGGCTATATCCTTTTTATTTAGCCGTTTGCCAATGTATCAGAAGGTCGGTAATGAGGCCTTCAAACCCGGTCTTGAAAATACTCTTAGATTATCTCTATTGTACGATAATCCGCACGAAAGTTTGCGTTTTATTCATGTGGCAGGTACAAATGGCAAAGGTTCGGTGTCGCATGCACTGGCATCTATATTACAAGCGCAGGGCATGAGGGTCGGGCTGTATACATCTCCGCACCTTCGGGATTACTCTGAAAGAATAAGAGTAGACGGAATTAGAGTTGAGAAGGATTTTGTGGTGAGGTTTGTTGATAGGTTACGTAATCTATTTGATAAGGGTGATATTGATTTTTCGCCCTCTTTCTTTGAAATCGCTTTCTTGATGTCTTTGGTCTATTTTAAAGAAAAGCAAGTTGATGTAGCTGTCATAGAAACGGGTTTGGGAGGAGAGTTTGACTCAACCAATATAATAAGCCCCATAATCTCGATTATAACTAATATAGGTATGGACCATACGCATATTCTAGGCAATAGTTTAGAGAGTATTGCGAGGGCAAAGGCGGGTGTCATTAAGCCTTTAAGCCCTGTTGTTGTTGGTCGTCGTCAGGAGGAAATAGAAAAGGTTTTTAGGTCTAAAGCACAGGAAATGCAAGCGAGACTCTTTTTCTCGGACGCTTTGTTTCAAGTGGAGGATAGGGGGCTGAGTGCTGATTACAATAAAAGGCATCTGCGAGTAAGAGATTTGTCTAATGGGGCTGATTATGAACTGTGTACGGATTTAGCTAATTTATGCCAAGTTGAAAATGTGCAGACTGTTCTCTCAGCAATTCATATTTTGAATGCTGAATGTAATTTGAATATTGATCTAGCTCGCATACAGCAAGGTCTTGCTTCGGTTTGTAGCTCTACCGGCTTGCAAGGCAGGTGGCAGGTGGTCGGTCATAATCCACTAACAGTGTTAGACACTGCTCATAATGAGGATGGAGTGGGGATGCTGATGCAGCAGGTGTCGCAGGTCAGATATGAGAAGTTTCATATTGTTTTTGGGGCGGTATCAGACAAGGATATAACTAGGGTATTGAGTTTGTTGCCAAAGACGGCAAGGTACTATTTTGTTCCTGCAGGTAATGACAATAAGAGGAGTTTAGAACCCAAGGAGTTGGCACATGCAGCATTGAAGTATGGACTTGTTGGCGAGATTTTCGATAGTGTTGAGCATGGTTTTGCTAAAGCCAAGTCGACTGCCACATCGTCGGATTTAGTGTTAGCGACGGGAAGCACCTTTGTTGTGGCTGAGTTAGTATAAAAAAACGAGACTGAATGTTTGGTTTCAGTCTCGTTTTGCTGCGTCCCTTAGAAGTACGGGTCTATTTTTGTGGGATGAAAGTTAAATCGAGTTCGTTGGCATCAGGAATAAGCTCTTTAGCGTATTCTTGAATTTTCTTAGTGGTCATATTGTCCAGAATATCTTCGAAGTTTGCAGGGTCGTTTATGTCTTCACCGTATTTGGAGTAAGAGTTAAGAGCAGCAAGCCAGTATCCATTGCTGGTTTTGGCTTCGGCTCTATTCATTTTCATCTGCTTGGTTGCTTTGTTTAGATTCTCTTGTGAGGGTCCGTTTTCTAGTAGGTTTGCAATCTCGCTTTTAACGATTTTCTTTACATCGTCGACTCTAGTCTGGTCAGTATCAAAGTAGATATTGAGATTAAATTCGCCCGCTGGTTCTCTTGATACAGATGCTTTTACGGAAACGCCATAGGCAGCACCTTCTTCTTCTCGTATTGTTTCTGTGTATCTGTAGTCCAGAACAGAGCTGATTATTTGTGCGGCTAAGTCTTTTTCTGTGCTGTAGTCTACGCTCTTTTGGTATAGTAGGATTGGAGTGGCTTTTCCTACTTCCATGTTTAGAGGGATGGTTACGTTGTTAAATCCTTTGGCAATACCCTCCTTGTGGTCAATATAGTCTTCAAAGCCGGATTTACTTGGGATTGATGCTATATATTTTGTTATCATTGCTTTGACTTCGTTTTCGTCGATGTTGCCTAGGATTAAGAATGTGAAGTCGTCGGCATCAGAGAAACGTTCTCTGTAGAATTTTTCGATATCCGAGAAATTAATCTTTTCTAAGGTTTCCGGGTTCGAAAGCAGTGTTCTAGGGCTATGATTACTAGCATATACAGAGATGGAGTCTTGCATGATTTTGCGAGGGTTGTTGCTCTGTTGCTTTAGGTTCTCAATTATTCGATTGAGTAGTGAGTTGAATGCTTTTTCGTCAAAACGTGGATTCATAAATCTCATGTAGACAAGTTGCATCATTGTTTCAAAGTCTTTTGGCGAGCACGAGCCGGAAACATTATCGTATAGTCCTCCGATATATGCGTTAGTGTTAGCAATTTTGCCTGTCAATAATTTATTGAGCTGTATTTCGTCAAAATTGCCGATGCCGAAGCTCCCGATAAGGCCTGTTCCTATTGAGACGGTAGGGAGATCTTTGACTTGGTATAAAGACATTCCTCCTTTGCTATATGCCGATAGCTGTACTAGGTCTTTGTTGTAGTCTACGTGTTTGAAGTAGACTTTAGCGCCGTTGGAAAGAGTAAATATTTTTCCGCCTGTATTGTTGTCGATAGTGCTTTCACTAACAATAGTTCCGACTTTTATTTTTGAGACGTCAAGTAATTCTGTCGCCACGGCATCCTCTTTGTAAGGACTTATTGTGGTGTTGTTTAATTCATTTAGAGTTGCCCATATTTCTTTTTCCGAAGGAGCTTTGGTTTTGTCTGAGCCTTCATAAGACACTATGAGGTTGTCATCGGTCATCCATTCACCAAGTTTGCTATTAACATTATCAAGATTAATGTCTGATATTATATCTTTTATAATTTCGTACTCAGCTTCAATGCCGGGACAAGGTTCATTCTCAATAAAATTTGTTACATATTCGGTCGCGTATGAATCGTTACTTGTTCGGTCCTTGCTTTTTACGGCTCTTTCGTAGTAGGTCAGGGTATTGGTCTTTGCGCGGTCGAGTTCCGACTGCAAAAAGCCCTGTTTTTTAGCTCTTATAAGTTCCGTTAGAGCGTCCTTAATACCTCCTGAGGTGTTGTCTGGTTGCAATATTATTTGATATATTGCATAATCGTACATCGCCGGTATGTAAGCAGAATAATACATGCCTGCGGATGTGTAGCTTGGTTTGTCTGTCGAGTTTAGATATTCTTTGATTCTTGAGTTTAATATGCTGGTAACAAGCCTATTGGTTAGGTTGAACTTGAAGTAATCGTTAGTATTTCTTTTGTTTAGGGGGTATTCATCATGCTTCCACATGTACTTTATGGATGTGTTCGATAGTTCTTTGTCAGAGAAAACAGCGTATTTCTTGCCGTAGTCTGGTACTTCGTGGTATATCCTTTTTTCGGGATTTATAGGTTTAGGTATGCTGCCCATAAGTTTCCTTACTTTAGCTTCCATCTTGTCTACGTCTACATCTCCTATGACTATTACTGCTTGCAGGTCGGGTCTGTACCACTTGTGGTAATAATCTTTGAGGGTTTGGTAGTCAAAGTTCTTAATCAGTGAAGTGTCTCCCATTATATCTCTTTTTGCATATCTGGAGTTTTCAAAGAAGAAAGGTAGGCTTTGTTTAAAGATTCTTCTGCTCGCATCATTTCTTGTTCGCCATTCTTCTACGATGACGCCTCTTTCCTTGTCTATCTCATCGTTGTTAAGTGAAATATAATTTGACCAATCGTGTAGTACTAGCAGGCAAGTGTCTACTAGTCCTTCGTCTTTGGAATTAGCGTTACTGAGGTTGTATACAGTTTGGTCGAAGGATGTGTAGGCATTTATATCACGACCGAACTCCATGCCGTAGCGTTCTAGGATGGAAAGGAACTTCTGATCGTTGAAGTTTTCTGTTCCGTTGAAAGCCATGTGTTCAAGGAAGTGGGCTAGGCCGTCTTGATTGTCATCCTCTACTAAGGCACCTACTTTCTGAGCTATATAAAAGCTAACTCGTTCCTTAGGTTCTTCGTTGTGTCTTATGTAGTAGGCCATACCATTGTCTAATACGCCGTGTCTAACGGCAGGATCTAACTTTACCTCTTGGGCATTAGCAAATGTAGCTATTGTAAATAGCATAGCTATAAGACTGAGATGTTTGTAATTCATGTGTTTATTTTTTATATAATAGCAAGGTTTATTTTTTTTTTGCGATGTTTTACTATGTTTTTTGCATTTAACAAACGAAGGTATAAAAAAAATCAATAACGATAGAGTAGTAAATAAAAAAAGTCCGCTTTTTGCGGACTCTTTTTTTTTATATTAATCGGATTATGCTTCTGGTTCGTCTTTTTCATAATCTGCCATGAGTACATCTTGAATGTCGGTCGGTACTTTTTCGTAATTCGAAAATTTGATAGAGAATACTCCTCGTCCTTGGCTGAGGGAGCTCAGTGCAGTTGAATACTTTGCTATTTCCTTAAGTGGCACTTTGGCTTCAATTTTTTCGTATCCGTATTCGCTGTCCATTCCCATTATTATGGCACGGCGAGTTTGAAGATCACTCATCACATCGCCAATTTTGTCTGATGGCACACGTACTGTTATGTCGTAAATTGGTTCTAGTATTCGTGGACCTGCATTCTTGAATGCTGCGCTGAAGGCATTGCGACCGGCCAGTTTAAATGAAAGTTCGTTTGAATCGACTTGGTGCATTTTGCCATCGTATACACATACTCTGATGTCTCGGGCGTATGAACCTGTCAACGGACCTTCTTCCATTTTCTCCATTATTCCTTTGAGTATAGCAGGTAAGAATCTTGCGTCGATAGCGCCACCAACGATACAGTTGCAGAACACTAGTTTGCCGCCCCAAGGAAGTGCGTGTTCCTCTGTATTTCTTACAGAGATTTTTGTTTCCTTTCCATTGATATTGTATGCTGTTGGGCTTGGCATACCATCTTCGTATGGTTCTATTACAAGATGAACCTCTCCAAACTGACCTGCTCCACCTGATTGCTTTTTGTGTCTGTAGTCTGCCTGAGCCACCTTTGTAATAGTTTCTCTGTATGCAATTCTTGGGATTGCTAGACAGATATTCATGTTGAAGATATTGCAGAAATACCAATTGAGGATACTTAGGTGATGCTCTCCACGACAGTGCACAAGTATCTGTTTTAGTTCTTTAGAGTGTTCTATTACAAATGTCGGGTCTTCGTTTGACAGTTTTGTTAGGCATTCTCCCATTTTTTCGTCTTCTGCCTCATTTTCGGCTTTTATGGCAACTGTATACAATGGGGTTGGGAATTTTATAGGCTCAAACTTGTAGTTTATGCCTTTTTCGCATAGAGTGTGATTTGCTCTGGAGTTTTTCAGTTTTACTGTAGCTCCTAAGTCGCCAGCTTGTAGCTCAGATGCTTTTGTTCGGTTTTTGCCCTCTACCGTAAATATCTGAGAAAGTCTTTCTTTTGTGTCGTTCGTAGTATTTATCAGGTCAAGCCCCTCTTTTACTGTTCCGCTAATTACTTTGAAGTATGTAACTTCTCCAACATGTTGTTCGATATCTACCTTATATATAAATATAGATGTGGGAGCGCCTGCCTCTCTTTTGGGGGTTCCCCCGTTTAGGTCTGCCTTTGGTTTCACTTCGACAGGAGAGGGGACAGTATTTTTTATAAACTCCATTATTCGGTATACGCCCATTTCTTTCTCTGCGCTACAACAGAATATCGGATATAAGGAATTGTCGGCCATTCCTAATTTTATGCCCTTGCGGAGTTCATCTTCTGATAGTTCTCCTTTTTCAAAGTATTTCTCCATAAGCTGTTCGTCGTTCTCGGCAGCC
Organism: Bacteroidales bacterium; assembly: GCA_047975005.1. Lineage (GTDB taxonomy): Bacteria > Bacteroidota > Bacteroidia > Bacteroidales > Prolixibacteraceae > JBKEAJ01. Next base: position 11,839 of record JBKECW010000091.1, read on the forward strand.
TTCTCTACAAGGTCGTTGTGGAGCTCTGCTGCTCTGTCCCTGAACTCGTCAGGAATATCGATCATTTCTCTTTTGCCGTTGTTATATTGGCACATTGTCATTTTGAGAACGTCTATTATAGCGTTGGTGTCTGGACCAGTGCTTACGGGGAATTGCAATACCGTAGGTTTATTTCGTCCTACTAACTCTTTTATTTCCTCAAGTGTCTTTTCGTAATTGGCGTCGGCATGATCAATAAAGTTGAAAGCAAATATCAAAGGTATTCTGTTTGAGCTTGCCATGCGATAAGAGACTTCTGTTCCGGCCTCAACACCATGTGCCGTATTTATAACCATGAGACCTGTTGACACAACACTGAGAGCAGATGCAACTCCTCCTACAAAATCGCTCATTCCAGGAGTGTCAATGAAGTTTATTTTGCAATCTTCAATTTCCGTACACATAAGCGATGGGAATACAGACTTCCCAAAAGAGTGTTCTATGGGATGAAAGTCTGAAACTGTATTTTTTCCGTCAATTGAGCCTTTTTTGCCAATTACGCCATACTTGTACAACATTGCTTCTGTCAGCGATGTTTTTCCACTTCCGGAACTTCCTATTACTGCAATGTTTCTGATTTCGTTGGATTTGTATACTTTCATAATCTCATTATTTTTAGTCTAATATATATTGTGTTCGAAATTATAGTACCCAAATGTAGTAAAAGTTTTGGTAGTGTAAAATTAATATGGACTTAATTTTCAATTTGTTTTTGCTCTTGCCGTGTAGTGCCTTGTATATCAAGGTTAAATGTTTTTTTGCTTGAATTTTGGGCTTTAGATTTTAGAAATGTAAATAATTAATTCTGGTTAATCTTGTGTTTTTAAAGAATTAAAATACTACCTTTAATCTCGAAAACATGGAAAAGCTAGAACTTGCAACCTGAATAGACAAGTAGCAAGGGGGGGCTTATGCTAAATTTTAAACTATAATAAATTAGAAACATGGTGACAATTACGCAACTAGAGTATATCGTAGCTGTTGATACGTATAGGCATTTTGGGAAGGCAGCAGAGATGTGTTGTATAACGCAACCTACTCTCAGCATGCAGATTAAAAAACTAGAGGAGGATTTGGATGTTGTTATTTTTGATAGAGGAAAACAGCCACTAACACCTACAGATATTGGTAAATGTATAATTGATCAGGCAAGAGTTATTCTGAGAGAGAATAAAAAGTTGACAATGATTATAGATGATTATAAAGAAGATGTTGGGGGAGAGTTGAAAATAGGAATAATTCCCACTATTGCACCCTACTTATTACCATTGTTTATCGGAGGATTTAAAGAAAAATATAGAAATATCTTTCTGAGAATAGAAGAAATTACGACAGAAAGTATAATTGACAAATTGAGCAAAGACCTCATTGATGTCGGTATTTTAGTTACGCCAATTGGAGACCAGAAACTGATAGAATCTCCACTATTTTATGAAGAAATGTTGGTCTATTCTAATGAAGGGAATCCTGTCCAGAATGAGAAAAAAGTAAGCGTTAAAAAACTGCAAGGTCAAGATTTATTACTATTAAATGATAGTCATTGTTTCAGACATCAGATATTGAACTTGTGCTCATCCATCAGCAAGGCAGAAAAAGATCACCAGTATTCCTTCGAGGCGGGCTCGCTTGAGACAATATTTAATATCATAGACAAAGACGGAGGAGTTACAGTTATACCAGAGTTGTCTACAATTGATATGACAGAGGAGCGTTTTGAGAACGTGCAGAGAATAAAGGATATGACGCCCTTGAGAGAGATTAGTATGGTCTATTCTCGACATTATGCAAAAAGCAAACTTTCTCAAATTCTTTCAGAGGAGATAAAAGCATCCGTTCCAGAAAAGATGCTACGTAGCGAGCGAGGTGATATAGTAAAGTGGAGGTAGATTTACAGCTTGATAATCATGATATAACTTCTTTTTTGTTAGGTAACTAGACGATTAGAAGTGAAAAAAAATATAAAAAAAAACGAGTAAAGAGCTATTATTTCTATTTTTTTGGCTAAACTTGCAATTGTAAAAAAAAACTTTGGTTTTAAACGATGCTTTGTTGGTGATAAAACATTAAAAAATATAAAAATGAGAACAGTATTAGTAGTAGTATTTTTAGGAATAGCTGGGGTCTTCGGGTATATGATTTATAAAAACATACAGGATCCTATTGATTATTTAGAATTGTATAAAGAACGCTATGATGCTACGGTTGAACGCTTGAAAGACATTAAAAAGGCAGAGGTCGCTTATAAGGATGTACATGGGGAATATACAGCCTCATTTGATACGCTTATAAGTTTTGTGGAGAATGATTCTTTAACACGTGTCATGAGTGTTGGTGAACTTACCGATGAAATGATTGAGAAAGGCATCACTGAAGAAATGGCGGTGAAAAACGGGACTATTATTCGTAAAGAGTTTAAGGTGTCGGTAAAAGAAGAAATTTTTGCAAAAGACTTTGACGCAAAGCAGCTTAGGTATGTTCCGTTTACCGATAAAGAGTTTATGTTGAGAGACAGTGTTTTGAAGTCGGCAGCATTCCAAGACATTCCTGTTTTTGAAGCAAGGGTTCACAATAGTGTTATGTTGTCTGGATTGGAAGGTCAGTATAAGCAAATGATTACAAACACAAATGAAGAGATGAGGGTAAATGAAAAATATCCTGGTTTATTTGTTGGCTCGGTTGAAGAAATAAACAACAACGCAGGTAACTGGGAGAATTGATATACAGAATATAAGTGGATAATAAAGTTTTATATAAGTCAGATGACTTTTTAGAGGATAATAGCAGTTTGAAAGAGATATCCATTTGTGTAGGCGCAGATGGATATTCCTTTGCTTGTGTTAAGCCCGAATCGAGAGAGATTGAGGCTTTTATGCATGAGCCCATATCTTTGCAAAGCTCAAGCATGCATGAGTATAAGTTTGAGAGTGTACTACTCAATAATGAATGGTTGACTGAGCCGGAATATAGCAAAGTAAATGTATTGTTAGTCAATGGGTCTGCAGCATTCGTACCAGAGGAATGTTTTTCGGATATATCGCTAGACAAATATCTGGTACCCACTTTAGGGGAGGACTCGGAACTTAGATATATGAAGATTGAAGACAAGCCTTTATATCTTGTCTTTGAAAGTTTTTTGTGGTTAGAGACAATGCTAAGACAGTACTTTAAGAGCAATGACTTTAGATTTAGCCACATCTTATCAGCTCTTACAGACCATGCTGAAACAACAAAGAAAAACATTGTTGTTTCGTGTTGCCTGACTCAGAATCACCTGTATGTCAGTGCGGTGAAATCTGGACTGGAGCTTGTGAATTATACTTCTGTGAATGTTGCTTCGAAGGAGGACATTCTGTATTATCTTCTTAAACAAATACGTAGTTTGTCGGCATCTCCCAATGAGGTGAGTATAAATTTCTCGGGTGAAGTCGAATCTACATTTATAAATCTAGTGAAGAGCAATCTTCGAGATTACGAGATTGTTGTTTGCAAGGAAGGAGTCTCTTGGGACTTAAACGGACAGAAAGACAATAGAACCAAGCATTATAACTTACTCAGTTTGTGCCAATGCGGGTCATAGCAGGAAAATATAAAGGTAGGCATTTTAGCCCGGAGAAGTCTTTTAAGGGTAGACCAACTACAGATCAGGCTAGGGAAGGACTCTTTAATGTGCTGATGCATAAATATAATTTTGAGGACATATCGGTTCTCGATTTATTTGCAGGCACGGGGTCAATCAGTTTTGAATTTATTTCGAGAGGTGTTTCCAGGGCAATAGCCGTAGACTTAGATGGCAGGAGTGTACAAGGCATAAAAAGAGTAGCGTCTGAATTAGGGGTCTCAACAGAACTAGAGCTTATCAGATCTGATGCTTTTAGATATCTGGAAACAAATACCTCAAAACACGATATCATATTTGCAGATCCACCCTACGATATGAAGAATTTTGACGATATAATAGAAAAAGTGCTAGGGAGTAATTCATTGCGAGAGAACGGTATATTTATACTTGAGCATCCCAAGCGTAAGGAATATTCAAATGTCGCACACTTTGAACAAATGAGAAAGTACGGAGGAGTGCATTTTACTATATTTAACGCATAAGTAGTATATTGTGAATAAGAAAGGTCAGATAAGAGTTGCAGTCGCTTCATATGGGATGTCAGGACAATTGTTTCATTGTCCTTTTTTTGACGTGTCAGAGCATTTCTCCTTAGATGTTATCTTGGAGAGAACACAAAATCGTAGTTCCCAAAAATATCCGAATGCGATAATAGCAAGAACGTACGATGAGATCCTTTCTAATCCGGACATAGATTTAATTGTAGTAAACACCCCGGACCATCTGCACTTTACGATGTGCCGAGATGCAATAAAAGCAGGAAAGCATGTTGTCGTGGAAAAGCCATTTACACAGAGACTATCCCAGGCAGAAGAATTAATAACATTAGCAAAGCGAGAATATAAGCAAATATTCGTCTACCAAAATAGACGATGGGCAAGCGATTTCTTAACGGTAAAAAGTATATTGGAGCAAGGAGTACTTGGAAATATTGTTGAATACGAAGCGCATTTCGACCGTTATCGACCATCCGTAAAAGACACATGGCGAGAGAGAGCAACAACAGCATACTCTGGCGCATTATACAACCTTGGCTCGCATCTTGTCGATCAAGTAGTCAGTCTTTGGGGGCGTCCTTCTTCAGTGACGGCATTTATTAGAAAGGTTAGAGAAGGAGCAGAGGCAAATGACTTTTTTGATATAAAACTTCAATACCCACGTCTATTGGTAACATTGAAGTCTTCTTACCTAGCTGCTTCTATGAGCGACAAATTCATAATCTCTGGTGATAAAGGAGCATTTCGTAAGAAAGGAGATGATGTTCAAGAAGAGCAACTCAAGAAAGGTCTTTATCCCAACGCACTAGAATTTGGAATCGAGCCAAAAGAAAATGAAGGTACCCTATATTTAGGGCATCTGGACGGAGTTGTAAAGAGTAAGAGAGTAAACTCAGAAAGAGGTTGTATGATTGCATTCTTCGATGCAATAGCAAGCAACCTAAAGGATAGCGTTGCTTTTCCTGTAAAGTACGACGAAGTTCTTACCGTGATGGAAATATTAGAAGCGTGCATTACCAGTAATGAAAGAAGATCGACAGTATTGATGTAGCAGATATATAATAGGATGACAGAGAGAGAAATAGACATATCAGATGTTGACTATATAGGCTTGTACGGCACGCACAATAAGAACATAGACATACTCCGTTCCAAATTTCCCACTATAAAAATAGTGGATAGAGGCAGTCTCATAAAAACATATGGCGAGGTAGAACAGCTAGATAGATTTGAAGATACATTACAGAAAATCATAGGCTACTATGTTCAACATAATTCTTTGAATGAAGACACTGTTGCATCTCTGATAGATAATGATTTCACCTCTCATGTGATTGAAAGTCCAAATATTATACTGCACGGTAATAATGGGAAGCCCATCAGAGCAAAGACAAAGAATCAACAGTTGCTCGTTGACAAATCCAAAGAATTAGACTTGCTATTTGCAGTTGGTCCTGCCGGTTCGGGAAAAACATACACGGCAATAGCATTGGCAGTTGCAGCCCTAAAAGAACGGAAGGTAAAGAAAATCGTATTAAGCCGCCCTGCCGTGGAAGCAGGTGAAAATTTAGGTTTCTTGCCTGGCGACATGAAAGAAAAGATAGACCCTTATCTCCGCCCATTGTACGACGCATTACTGGATATGATACCTGCAAGACGCTTGGAAGATTTTATTAAAGACGGAGTTGTCGAGATTGCTCCTTTGGCATTTATGCGAGGTAGAACACTGACGAGTTCTTTTGTGATATTGGACGAGGCTCAAAATACAACAAAAAGCCAGATGAAAATGTTTCTTACAAGGATGGGGCAGACTAGCCAATATATAATAACCGGAGACGACACTCAGATAGACTTGCCGAAGAAAACCGAAAGTGGACTTTTACATTCAATTAAGGTTCTGAAAGATGTCGAGGAGATAAGCGTAGTAAGATTTGATAAAAGCGATATAGTCAGACACGGCTTAGTACAGAAAATAGTTGAAGCCTATGAGGCTGAATAGTTGATTTGATACTACGATGCTGTGATGTTAGGATAATGCTAATGCAAGGTTTAATCGTTGAACTGTTAATTGTTTAGAGTGTGATGAATTATAGGGGCAAACCTATGTGTTCACCTCAAAATGATGATAATTAGTGCTTGTCCATAATGTCAGGAGTCTGAGATAGAAAGTTCAAGACCAAGGCTTGCGAAACCTTGTGAATTAGGGGTTTACTTGTATAAATGACTAATACGCAAAGTGAGCGTAACGCAGATATTAGACTTTATAGACGGACTCTAATTATTTGAGGGTGAATGAAAATATTAGAATGTAGAGATAGGGTATACCCTGTCTCATAGGAATAATATAATCACCCAAATAAAAGAAAATCATTGCGATAAGCTAGCGACGAAGCAATCTCTAGCAACAAAGAATAGGTCGCCTAGGGGATAGAGATGATAAAATAATATACGTCCTGAAAGGGCAGATTATAAAAAAATAAATAGCAAAAGCACTAATTGGACTGTTAGTCTAATATCTAAGATGTTATCTAAAATATAAACAGATGAAAGCAATAAAGGAAACAAACTACAATTTTGAAGGTCAGAAGTCTTTTTATAAAGGCAAAGTGAGGGATGTATATAATATTAAGGACGAATATATGGTTATGATAGTGTCTGACCGTATTTCGGCATTCGATGTAGTATTGCCCGAGGGAATACCATACAAAGGACAAGTGCTCAATCAAATAGCAGAGAGGTTTCTAAATTCTACCGAAGATATTGTCCCTAATTGGAAAATATCAGTGCCCGACCCAAATGTTACAATTGGTCATTTTTGCGAACCATTCAAGGTTGAGATGATTGTGAGGGGGTATTTGTCTGGTCATGCATGGAGGGAGTATTCAAGTGGAAAGAGAGAAATTTGTGGAGTTTCTCTAGCAGATGGGATGAGAGAAAACTGCAAGCTGGCAACGCCGATACTTACTCCTAGCACAAAAGCCGACGAGGGGCATGATGAGGATATAAGCAGAGACGAAATAATCAAGCAGGGCTTGGTTTCTGAGAGTGATTATATTCAGCTTGAGAAATATGCATTAGCTCTATTTCAACGAGGAACAGAAATAGCTGCAAAGTCAGGGCTTATACTCGTAGACACGAAATATGAATTTGGCAAGAAGGACGGTAAGATCTATCTGATAGATGAGATACATACCCCCGATTCGTCGAGGTATTTCTATGCCGATACATATCAGGAACTTTATGATGCCGACAAGCGTCAGCGTCAGTTGTCGAAAGAATTTGTGCGCGAGTGGCTTATGGAAAATGGATTTCAGGGAGAGCCGGGACAACAAGTTCCGACCATGACCGAAGAGGTTGTAAATGGCATTTCTGAGAGATATATCGAATTATATGAGAACCTTCTAGGCGAGAAATTTAAGAAAGGTGACATCGCAGATGTAAACTCTAGGATTAAGACAAATATTGAGACAGAACTAGTGAAAATGTAGTAATGCATTATAAGTAAAATCACTTGAATGCTGTGTTATGCAGATATTCAGGTGATTTTGCTATTATAGAGATAAGTTGATGAACGAGGAAAAAAAAGAAAAATCAAAATTTGTAAGGACACTTCTAATAATCGTCAATCCAGTAAAATTCTGGGACGATGTTTATAAAGAAGAAATGCATCAGCCTTTGATTAAAATATTCTGGGGACTCATGATGCTTGTCGCACTTGTCGCATACGTCGGAAAGACAATCGAGGGAACTGGGAATGCTCTGTTTTTTGCTGTCGGCGAGTTGCTATTGCATCTCGGTGTCTTCTTCTTCTCTAAGCCACTGATTGTAAAGATGGCAAAAAATTTCTCCGGAAAAAATTACAGTGTTGCCCTTTTTGACATCTTGACAATGTCTTTAATCCCGACGGTGATAGCTTCGTTAATTATATATATATATCCCAAGTTTATTTATGCTAAGGTGTTGATGCTGTACACTTTTGTAGTCTACGTAGTGGGTCTAAATACTCAATTGGAAATTGAAGGGCGACGTAGAAATGGTTTCAACTTTGTTACAGCGGTAGTTATTTTATTGGTATATTTGCTAATCTATTATTTTGTTCGCAATTTTGTAGAAGCCTTTAGCCAAGTATATTAAAGTCTTTTTTTAGGCTTAGAGATTAATCGTTTAGAGTTTGATGAATTGTAGGGGCGAACCTATGTGCTCGCCCAAATATGATGATAATTATTTAAGGTTGAATGAAAATCAGAGGAATAATATAAACAACCGAATAAAAGAAGATCATTGCGAGGAGCTGACGACGAAGCAATCTCATACAACAAAGAACAGATTGCCACGCTATTGCTCGCAATTACGGATGATTATAGACAACAAAAGCATAAGTCCTATAGCTTGCAGCTTATTGCAAAAGATAAACAGATGAAACAACAAACAAAAATAAATATAAAGAATAAAAAAGCCTTCTTTGAATACGAGATACTTGACAAGTATGTTGCAGGCTTGCAGCTTTATGGTACTGAAATAAAGTCTATTAGGGACAATAAGGCAAGTCTTGTCGAGGCATATTGTCTGTTTTTGTCGGGTGAGTTGTATATTCGTGGTATGTATGTGGGAGAGTATAAATTTGGGACTTGCAATAATCATTTACCGCGGCGTGACAGGAAGTTACTACTCACAAAGAAGGAAATCGACAAACTGGCAAAGAAGATAAAGGAAGGCGGCTTGACAATCGTCCCCTTGAAATTATTTCTGAACGGCAGAGGCTTGGCAAAACTAGAGATAGCACTTGCCAAAGGCAAGAAAATACACGATAAACGTGAGAGTCTTAAGACAAAAGATGCCAAACGAGATATGGACAGGATGAAGAAATTTTAGTCAATGGAAAAATTAAAATTGGCAATTGCCGGAACGGGACATTTTGCAAATGTTCATCTTGATAATTATCTGGACATGCCCGATGTTGAGATTGTGGGAGTTCTTGGCGGGCAGAGTCGGGAACGCACGGAGGAGTTTGCCTCTCGGGCAGGGGCATGTGCTTACTTTGACTATGCTCAGATGCTCAGAGATTCGGGATGCAAGGCTGTAGCAATTGTGTCGCCCGATTCTTTTCATAAGGAACAGGCAATTACGGCATTGCGAGCCGGCATACATGTTTTGTGCGAAAAGCCATTGGCACTTACTTATGCCGATACGCAGGAAATGGAAGAGGAAGCTCGCAAGAGTGGGGCGGTAAATATGGTGAATTTCAGTTTGCGTCAGCAGCCGACCATCTCAAAAGCTAAAAGACTTATAGATGAAGGTATAATTGGGGAGTTACGTTATTTTGAAGCCAACTTTTTGCAGGGTTGGCTTGTATCTCAAAAGCGTGGAGATTGGCGTACCGATAGCAAGTGGCTATGGCGATTGTCGAAGGAGCATGGCGGCTACGGAGCATTGCACGATGTAGGTTGTCATATTTTAGACTCGGTAAGTATGCTGACAGGCGATATAACAAAGCTATATTGCAAGCTTCCTGTATATCATAAAGCCGATGGCGACAGGATAGGCGAATATAAGTTGGATGCCAACGACAGCTCCTTGATAATGGCGACGACAGACAATGGCACAGTGGGAAATATCAGCATTACCCGATGGGCAACGGGCAATATAAACTCTATTTATATAAGGTTGTCGGGGACAAAAGGCGCATTGCGTATAGGTTTTGATACCTATTTTGACGGAGCATGTTTGGAAGTATGCGTTGGTGCAAATAATGTTGACGAGGCAGTTTGGGAGCAGGTGCATTGCGAGGCTGAAGCATCGCTGTATCGCCAATTTGTTGATGCCGCAAAAGAGGGACGGCAACATAGTCCCGATTTTCGACGAGGTTCGTATGTTCAGGGCTTGCTGGAGGCTTGCAATATCAGCAATGATGAAAATAGAGAAGTGGATTTACTTAGTTAAAATACAGAAACATGAAGGAAAAAACTTATAAGTATTTATTTATTGTGCTACTATCTTTTGGTTTAGCCGAGGGAGCTTATGCATGCACAAATTTCTTAGTTACAAAAGGAGCGTCTGCGGATAACTCTACGATGATTACCTATGCGGCTGATTCTCATACTCTATATGGAGAGTTGTATTTTTGGGATGCTGCCGACCACCCTGTCGGCTCGATGCTGCAAATAAAGGAGTGGGACACCGGTAAGCCACTGGGGCAGATTGCGCAAGTGGCTCATACATATAAGGTTGTTGGTAATATGAACGAGCATCAGCTGGCAATTGGCGAAACCACCTTTGGGGGGCGCAAAGAGCTGGGCAAGCAGGATGGGGCTATAATGGACTATGGCAGTCTGATTTACGTAACGCTCCAACGTGCCAAGACAGCGAGAGAGGCTATCAAGGTAATGACGGATTTGGTTGCCGAATATGGCTATTATTCATCGGGGGAGTCCTTTTCCATTTCTGATGGCGACGAGGTGTGGATCTTAGAAATGATAGGTAAAGGCAACTTTGAGAAGGGAGCTGTTTGGGTGGCAAAGCGTGTCCCCGACGGCTATATCAGCGGTCATGCCAATCAGGCACGTATAACGGATATTGAAATGAACGACCCTGATAACTGTTTGTATTCTAAGGATGTAATATTATTTGCGCGTGATAGGAAGTGGTTTGCAGGCAATGATAAAGATTTCAGCTTTTCGGATATTTACAATCCTCTTGACTTTGGAGGAGCTCGTTTTTGTGATGCCCGTGTATGGGCAGGTTTCAACTATGCGGCTCCCGGCAGTATGGATAAATACGAAAGCTATGTGATGGGTAATATCGATACTGTAAAATATGGTATAGCTACCAATCGTATGCCGCTATGGATAAAGCCTAGCAGGAAGCTGTCAGTGCAAGACCTTATGCGCATGATGCGCGACCACTATGAGGGAACGGTATTGGATATGACAAAAGATGCAGGGGCAGGGCCTTTTGAACTGCCTTACAGATGGCGACAATTAACATGGAAATACGACAGTGTTGAGTACTGCAACGAGCGAGCTGTTGCTACGCAGCAGACGGGTTTCTCCTTTGTTGCACAGTCTCGTTCCTATGTTCCCGACCCGATAGGCGGCGTGTTTTGGTTTGGCGTTGATGATGCTGCAAGTTCGTGTTATACACCTATTTATACTTGTCTTAGAGAGGTGCCTGAGTGTTTCAAAGTTGGTAACGGCGATATGCTGACATATTCGGAGACATCTGCATTTTGGATCTTTAGTCAGGTGGCAAATATCGCTTACACTAGATATAACGTAATTATCAAAGAGGTACAGGAAGTTCAGAGTAAGCTGGAGAATGACGCTGTTGCAGTTGTTAAGGCTATGGATATTGCAGCGAAGCAGCTTTGGGATAGTGGCAACAAGACTGCTGCCGAAGAATTGTTGTCAGATTATTCGGTTTCGTATGCGCAGAAAGTGTTTGGTAGGTGGAAAGACTTGTCCCATTATCTTCAAGTAAAATATAAGGACGGCAATATTATGAAGACTAATGATGACGGTAGTTTTAAGCGTACTGAATATGGCTTGCCACCGTCTCCGGATTTTCCGGGCTATCCTGATGCATGGAAGAAAATTGTTGTAGAGTCGGCAGGCGACAAATTGAAGGTTATAGAATAATGATATAGAATGGCACTATCGTATTGATAGTGTCATTTTTGATTTTAGTCAGATGTACGATTTTATTGGAGACGCACACGGCGAGGCAAAGTTGCTGAAAAAGCTCTTGCTGAAACTTAATTATGTTGAGAAGGACGGTGTTTATGAGCACACTAAGCAGAAAGCTGTTTTTCTTGGTGATTTTATAAATCGAGGTCATAAAGTAAAGAAGACTGTTGGTATAATCCGAAGTATGGTGGAGCGGGGCAGTGGCATAGCAATACTCGGAAATCATGAAATTAATTTGATACTTTACTATCTTGCTGATGTCAACGAAATAGACACACCAATTGTTGGAAATAGGCTGTACAGCGAATATAATGTAGAGCGGACACTAAAAGAATATAGGGACGATGAGCAGGGCTTGGCAGAGTTGGTGGAGTGGCTGATGACGCTTCCTCTGGTTATTGAACAAGACGGAGTTAGAGCCGTGCATGCTTGCTGGAGGGACAAATCGGTGGAGTATGTCCGCAATCTCTATCCCGACTCTATAATGCCAGAACAAGGCTATTTAGAATTGTTAGACAGCAAAAGCAAGTTGTACAAACATGTCTGTATAATTACTAAGGGGATAGCCTACAAAGTTCCAAACAGACGCTTGGTAAAAGACCTGCGTGGCAAAGCACGGCGTCATTTCCGCATGAAGTGGTGGCTTGATAATTCTGACCTGACATATTCGGAGATGGATTTTGACAGCAGGCTTACCGTTCCGAATGTTAGGCCAAAGCGTATGACAGTTTTATCTAAATCCTATGACAAGAGGGAAAGTCCTGTGTTTTTTGGACATTACAGCAGACTTGACGAACAACTTATTTTAGCCGACAATGTCTGTTGTCTTGATGCCGGAGTCAGCAAGGGCGGACGACTTGCAGCATATAGGTATCATGCAAAAGATAAAAGACTGTTGAAACGCCGCATAGTTTTTGTAAAGAGATGACATGATTTTGAGTATATTTGCAATGCAGAAATCTGAAAATCTAAAAAATAAAAATATGAAACGAACAGCATTCTTCGATTTACATAAAGAAGCAGGGGGAAAGATAGTCCCTTTTGCGGGTTACGAACTACCTGTTGAGTACTCAGGAATAACCGACGAGCACATGGCGGTGCGCAACAATGTTGGAGTGTTCGACGTGTCGCACATGGGCGAGATTTGGGTAAAGGGCGCTAAGTCTGTTGACTTTGTACAAAGTATCACTAGCAACGATGTAAGAAAGTTGTCTGTTGGCGATGCGCAATACAACTGCATGCCTAATGGTAAGGGTGGCATAGTTGACGATATTGTGGTTTACTACTACGAAGAGAATAAGTGGATGATAGTAGTAAATGCTGCCAATGTAGACAAGGACTGGAAGTGGATGAATGACAATATTATCGAGGGAGTTGAATTGGAAAATGCTTCCGATAATATTTCGCAGTTGGCAGTTCAGGGACCAAAAGCGATAGAGGTTCTTCAAAAGATTACAGATATAGACTTATCGTCAATTAAGCCTTTCAAATTTGTAGTAGGCAATATTGGCGGAGTTAAGGATGTAATAATCTCAGCGACAGGTTATACGGGAGCAGGAGGATTTGAGTTGTACATGTACAACGAAGATGCCGAAGCCGTTTGGAAGTCGGTTTTTGATGCAGGCAAAGAGTTTGATATTAAGCCCTGCGGGCTTGGCTGCCGCGACACATTGAGGCTGGAAAAGGGTTACTGTTTATACGGCAATGATATTGACGACAGTACATCTCCATTGGAAGCAGGTTTGGGCTGGATAACAAAATTTGTTGATGGCAATGATTTTGTCGATAGAGCTTTCCTTGAGAAACAAAAGCAGGACGGAGTGGAGCGCAAGTTAGTAGCCTTTATGTTGAATGAAAGGGGCATTCCTCGTCATGATTATGAGATAGTTGACGGAGCGGGAACTATTATCGGCAGAGTTACCTCAGGTTCACAGTCGCCGATATTGGCAAAAGGAATAGGCTTAGGTTATGTAAGCACAGGATATTCAAAAATTGATACAGAGATATTTATAAGGGTTCGCAAGAAAGACATTTCTGCGGCGGTAGTGAAGTTACCATTTGTTTAGTATATAAATTTAACAATGAGCAAAGTATTATTGATAGGAGCCGGAGGTGTAGGGACAGTAGTGGCTCACAAGATGAGCGAGAACAGGGATGTGTTCTCGGAAGTAATGTTGGCAAGCCGCACAAAATCGAAGTGCGATGCTTTGGCGGAGAAGATAGGAACAGATTTTATAAAGACGGCACAGGTAGATGCCGACAGTGTAGCCGATTTGGTTAAGCTGATAGAATCGTATAAGCCTGATTTGGTAGTTAATGTAGCATTGCCATATCAGGATTTGCCGATTATGGACGCTTGTTTGGCAACGAAGACAAGCTATTTAGACACTGCCAACTACGAGCCAAAGGATGAGGCAAAGTATGAATATAAATGGCAGTGGGCATATAAAAAACGCTTTGAAGAAGCCGGTATTACAGCTATTTTGGGATGTGGATTTGATCCGGGAGTAACATCTGTTTACGTGGCACATGCTGCCAAACATCATTTTGACGAGATACATTATCTTGATATTGTAGACTGTAATGGAGGTGACCACGGGAAGGCTTTTGCTACCAATTTTAACCCTGAGATAAATATCAGAGAGATCACCCAAAAGGGTAAATATTGGGAGAATGGTCAGTGGCATGAGACAGAGCCACACGAGATTCACAAGCCTCTTAACTATCCCAATATCGGCGCAAAGGAATCCTATCTTATTTATCACGAAGAGCTTGAGAGCTTGGTTAAGAATTTTCCAAGCATTAAGCGTGCGAGGTTTTGGATGACCTTTGGGCAGGAATATCTTACGCATTTGCGGGTTATTCAGAATATCGGAATGGCAGGCATAGAGCCTATCAATTATGAAGGAAAGGAGATAATACCCATTCAATTTTTGAAAGCCGTATTGCCCGATCCAGGCGATTTGGGCGAGAACTACAAAGGCGAGACCTCCATTGGTTGCCGCATAAAAGGAATAAAAGACGGTAAGGAATGTACATATTACGTATATAACAATTGTAGCCACGAGGTGGCGTTCAAGGAAACAGGCATGCAAGCCGTGAGCTATACCACAGGAGTCCCTGCCATGATTGGCGCAATGATGTATCTTAAAGGTTTGTGGAAGAAGGCAGGAGTTTTCAATGTTGAAGAATTTAATCCCGATCCTTTCATGGAGCAGTTGATGACAAAGGGCTTACCATGGATAGAGGAGTTCAATGTCGATTTGGAGTTGTAGGAGTTTGATGTATTATGGGATATTAAAATATTCGCCAATTTAATCTTTGTTGTAATTTATTTGATTACCTTTGGCGGCAGTTAATAGTATGAATAATTTTAAGACCGAATTTTATGAAAAAAGTTTTTTATTTGATAATGCCGTTGTGCATGACCGTATTTGCTATGAGTTGTAGTAATGATGATGATTCTGACATTGTTAATGGGGGAGCTGTGGACAGGTATATAACAAGGATAACTACAGCAAAACAAGGAAGTTCTCTTAACAGAAACGATGTGAAATTTACTTACAATGGAGATGGCAGTTTGAACAAGGTTAGTGATGAAATTGATTCTATAGTTTTTGAGTATGACAAAAACGGGGATTTGGAAGCCATGTCTCAAGGGGCAGAATTAACGGATGTTATAGATTTTTATAAGTCTCCATACAGCGCCTTTGAAGAGGGGGATGTTTTGGCATATGACGACAATGGAAACCCTAAAACAATAGAGATATTTGAAACTAATAGTGCTGGTGATATTGAAAAGTATACTGCTGAGATTTCTTATGAAACTGCTCATAATCCTTATTACAGCACGCTGAAAGCGGGAGGCATTATTGAGGTGCTGAATAATGTGGATTTGAATTTTGGTAGTCTTGAAGTACCGACACTTGTCAAAGCTAAAACGCTTTTTCCTGTAAATAACCTTAAGAAAATCATCTATAAAGATGAGACAGGCAAGCAGATATCTGCAATGACAGCTACTTATGTTTATAATGCTGATAATTATCCGACTTCTGCTGAGTTTACTTCTGTTAACGAGCACGGAGATGCTAGCGTAGCAAATGTAACATACGAGTATAAGGATTAGGTTCTTTAGTGTAGCAATATAGAGGCTCTGAAATTACGGTTGCACCACTGTATTTCAGAGCTTTTTTTATAGAAGCATAGCCAATGGTAGGTGTTCATGAGAAATATTACTGATGAATATTAAAGAGTTGTGTAATTGGACGTAAGAACCTACTATATTTTGTAGTAGTTTAATGTAATAATGTATTAATCATGAATGTACAACAGATAATTTCAAGAATAGAAGGTGAAATTGCCGATGCAGGCAGTTTGCAGGAAGCTCAGCAAATAATCTGCAATATACTAAGCGAGGAAGTTGAATATTATAATTGGGTGGGCTTCTATATGGCAAATAAGGACAGGACAATGTTGGAGTTGGGAGCTTATGTTGGAGAAACAACGGAGCATACGCATATCCCTTATGGCAAGGGGGTGTGCGGACAGGTTGCCGAAAGTAGGCAAGTAAAAGTTGTTCAAGATGTTCGTGCAGAAGACAATTATATATCATGCAGTATGAATGTCCGTTCAGAGATTGTTGTTCCAATGTTTGCGGACGGCGAGTTTGTAGGAGAGATAGATATTGACTCCAATACCATATCTCCGTTTACGAAAGACGACGAAAGGCTGCTCCTAAGATTGATGGAGCTATTGGAAGAGCATTGTTTTTGATATTCCTTCAGCCTCCTATACAGGTAGATAGGTCTTAAACACATCTAATTCAAAGACGTTGTCTGCCAATCTTTTTTGTTTATTGTTCTCTGGGGCACAAGAGGGAGTCCTGTATGTGCTGGCGCATTAGACTATAATATAATGTCTAAACACAAACCCTGATCAAACTTTGTGCATTGTCATCATTATTTCTCAATTCTTGTTTATTGAATTTAATTATATAGATATCCATCATCTAAAAATTAAATCACTCATCGGAATTAGGTTAAATAAATATAAATCTTCGTAATAATAGTTTCAATTTCGGCATTAATGACCGAGTGGCTCAGGGTAACTCCTTGATAATCAGCGACATTGTTTTGGGCATGGTTATTATTACCTCAGATTCAGAGTTTTAATATAGGTGGCTTGTGGTTAAAGTGTTGGAAGGGAAGGATAAAAGTGGTATCTTTGTGCCGCTTAATGTAAAAAAATAATAGTTAATTATGCCAACAATTCAACAGTTAGTGAGAAAAGGGCGCAAAGTCATGGTGGAGAAGAGCAAGTCTCGAGCCTTGGATGCGTGTCCACAGAGGAGAGGTGTTTGTGTAAGGGTTTACACGACTACACCAAAAAAGCCTAACTCAGCGATGAGAAAGGTAGCTAGGGTGAGACTTACAAATGGTAAGGAGGTTAATGCCTACATACCGGGTGAGGGTCATAACTTGCAGGAGCACAGTATTGTGTTAGTGAGAGGCGGAAGGGTGAAAGATTTGCCTGGTGTTCGTTATCATATCATTCGTGGAGCGTTAGATACCGCAGGTGTAGATAAAAGGACACAGCGTCGTTCTAAATACGGAGCAAAAAAACCTAAAGAGAAGAAATAGAGATAGCAAAGTGGTTTGGTTGAGTAAATTCAAGCAGAATTGAAGATAAGCTCGGCAGCCGATTTAAGTAACACTTAAGAAAAATAAAAATGAGAAAGTCAAAACCAAAAAAGCGAATAATCTTACCAGATCCTAAATTTGGGGATATAGTGGTTACAAAGTTTGTCAATAACATGATGACTTCGGGTAAAAAAAGTATATCGTACGATATTTTTTATTCAGCATTAGAAATTGTTGGCCAAAAGATGAAAGATGCCGAAAGTCAGCCCTTAGACATATTTAAGCAAGCATTGACAAATGTAACTCCTCAGGTAGAAGTTAAAAGTCGCCGCGTGGGCGGAGCAACGTTTCAGGTGCCTATAGAGCTTAGTCCTGAAAGAAAGCAGTCAGTGAGTATGAAGAACATGATACTTTTCTCTCGCAAGCGTTCTGGAAAATCAATGGCGGAGAAATTGGCAGCAGAGATACAAGCAGCCTTCAACGAAGAAGGTGGAGCCTACAAGAAAAAGGAAGAAACTCACAAAATGGCAGAAGCTAACCGAGCTTTTGCACACTTTAGATTTTAATTATACGATTATAACATGTCAAGAGACTTAAAATATACAAGAAATATCGGCATCATGGCGCACATTGATGCCGGAAAGACGACCACCACAGAGCGTATATTGTTTTATACAGGTCTTACTCATAGGGTTGGAGAGGTTCATGATGGAGCAGCCACCATGGACTGGATGGAGCAAGAGCAAGAACGTGGGATAACAATAACATCTGCCGCTACTACCACCTTCTGGAAGTATAAAGGTTTGGAACACAGAGTGAATATTATCGATACTCCTGGTCACGTTGACTTTACGGTTGAGGTAGAACGTTCATTACGCATATTAGATGGCGCAGTAGCTTTATTCTGTGCTGTTGGTGGAGTTGAAGCTCAATCAGAGACAGTTTGGAGACAAGCCGAAAAATATAATGTTCCAAGAATTGGGTTTGTTAATAAAATGGACCGTTCAGGAGCAGATTTCTTCAAGGTAGTTGAAGAAGTAAAAGAAAAGCTGGGTGCTAGAGCTGTACCTCTTGTAGTTCCGATTGGAGCAGAAGAGAATTTTGAGGGCGTTGTTGATTTGGTCGCAATGAAAGCGATTCGTTGGACAAACGACAAGGCAGAGATGAATAACTTCGAAGAGATAGATATCCCTGCTAGTGTTAAAGATCAAGTTGATGAGTGGAGAGCATTCTTGGTAGAGGCTGCAGCAGAATCAGATGACGCCTTAATGGAGAAGTTCTTCGAAGATGCAGATTCTATTACTACAGACGAGTTGAGAGATGCTATTAGAGCAGCAGTATTGGGAGGTTCATTTGTCCCTATGCTTTGCGGTTCGGCATTTAAAAATAAAGGAGTGCAATTCTTGCTAGATGCAGTTTGCTCTTACTTGCCTAGCCCTTTAGATAGTCCTGAGGTTCGCGGTGTTGATCCTAGAGATCCGGAAACTGTGTTAGTGAGACATTCTGACCCGGCTGAACCATTGGCAGGCTTGGCATTTAAGATTGCAACCGACCCTTTTGTAGGGCGCTTGTGCTTCGTTAGAATCTACTCTGGTAGACTAAATGCAGGTTCGACAGTGTTGAACGCTCGTACAGGCAAGAAAGAGAGAATATCTCGTCTTTATCAGATGCACTCAAATAAGCAGAATCCGGTTGACTGCCTAGAGGCAGGTGATATAGGTGCTTGTGTTGGCTTCAAAGATATAAGAACAGGCGATACGCTATGTGATGAGAAAAATGCTATTACGCTTGAGAGCATGACTTTCCCAGAACCAGTGATTGGGATCGCAGTAGAGCCTAAAACGCAGAAGGATATTGACAAGTTGGGAATGGGATTATCTAAACTAGCAGAAGAAGATCCAACATTCCGTGTTGAGACAGATGAGGATTCTGGTCAGACTGTAATCAGAGGAATGGGCGAATTGCACCTTGATATCATTATAGATCGTCTCAGAAGAGAATTTAAAGTAGAATGTAATCAGGGAGCTCCACAAGTTGCATATAAAGAAGCCATCAGTCAATCTATTGAACTTAGAGAGGTGTTCAAGAAGCAAAGTGGAGGACGTGGTAAATTTGCGGATATTATAGTGAGAGTAGAACCCGCAGATGCCGATAAGCCCGGATTGACCTTTGTAAATGAAATAAAAGGAGGAAATATTCCACGCGAGTATATTCCATCTGTAGAAAAAGGTTTTAAAGATGCAATGGCGAATGGTCCATTGGCAGGATTTGAAATTGACAGCTTGAAGGTTACACTTATTGATGGATCTTTCCATGCGGTCGACTCAGATCAATTGTCATTTGAGATTTGTGCAAGACAAGCATTTAAGAGTGCTGCTTCACAAGCTGGACCTAAGTTGATGGAGCCTATTATGAAACTAGAAGTTACAACTCCCGAAGAGAATATGGGAGACATAATAGCAGACCTAAACCGTCGTAGAGGACAAATTGGAGGAATGGAGTCAAAAGGGACAGCAAGAGTTGTTTCTGCACAGGTTCCATTGTCAGAACAATTTGGTTATGTTACAGTATTGCGTACTCTTTCATCGGGTAGAGCAAACTCTTCAATGGAGTTTGACCACTATGCGGAAGTGCCTAAGCAGATTGCTATCAAGGTATTGGAGGACGTAGAAGGACGAGTAGATTTATTGAAATAAACGTTTATATAAATTTGGTATGGCCCAAAAAATTAGAATTAAGCTAAAATCGTACGATCACAACTTGGTAGACAAGTCAGCTGAGAAGATTGTAAAAACAGTTAAGGCTTCTGGTGCAGTGGTAAGCGGACCTATTCCGCTACCTACACACAAGAAAATATTTACTGTTTTGAGGTCTACTTTCGTGAATAAAAAATCACGCGAGCAGTTTGAATTGGCTTCTTACAAAAGATTGATTGACATTCATAGCTCAACAACAAAAACCGTCGATGCCCTAATGAAACTTGAGTTGCCTAGTGGTGTCGAAGTAGAAATTAAAGTGTGATAATCGAACATTAAAAAAGAAATGGAAGGAATTATCGGAAAAAAAATCGGAATGACATCCGTATTCAGTGTTGAGGGGAAGAATATCCCATGCACTGTGATTCAAGCCGGACCATGTGTTGTTACTCAGGTAAAGACTGAGCAGACTGATGGATACAATGCTATCCAGTTAGGTTTTGGTGAGAAGAACCCTAAGAACGCTACCAAAGCTGAAGTAGGACACTTCAAGAAAGCGTCGAGTGGACCTCTAAAAGAGGTTGCTGAATTTAGAGACTGGGAAGGAGCAGTTCCTGCATTAGGATCTAGTGTAGGAGTAGACTTATTCCAGGAGAATGAATTTGTTATGGTAACCGGAACATCAAAAGGAAAAGGTTTCCAAGGCGTTGTAAAACGCCATGGATTTGGCGGAGTCGGACAGCAGACACATGGTCAGCATAATCGTCTTCGTGCACCCGGATCCGTTGGTGCATCTTCGTATCCGTCTAGAGTATTCAAAGGGATGCGTATGGCGGGACAAACCGGTAACAAGCAGGTTATGGTAGAGAACCTTCAAGTTGTTAAGGTTATCCCTGAAAACAATCTTATTGTTGTAAAAGGATCAGTACCAGGACACAAAGGTTCAACATTAGTAATAACTAAGTTCTTAGAGTAATAATGGAAGTAAAAGTATTAGACAAAGCAGGTAAGGAGACAGGAAAAACCGTCAAGCTTAATGATGAGGTTTTTGCTATAACTCCTAATGATCATGCTATCTATTTGGACACTAAGCAATATCTGGCAAATACTCGTCAAGGAACTGCCAAGTCCAAAGAGCGTGGAGAAATTTCTGGTAGCACAAGAAAGCTAAAACGCCAGAAAGGAACTGGAGGAGCGAGAGCAGGAAGTATTAAATCGCCATTGTTTAGAGGTGGAGGCACAATATTCGGGCCACGTCCTAGAAACTATAGTTTCAAACTAAACAAAAAGGTGAAGCAATTGGCACGTCGCTCTGCATTAACGTACAAAGCAGGAAGCCAAAGTATTTTGGTTGTAGAGGATTTTAGTTTAGACAATCCAAAGACAAAGGAGATTGTGAATTTTCAGAAAAATCTGAATGTATCCGAGGTGAAAACATTAATAGTATTACCATCTGATAACAAGCAGATTTATTTGTCGGCACGCAATATTCCAAATGTACAAACGATTGTTGCTTCTAATCTGAATACCTATAAAATTCTAAATGCAAAGTCTCTCATCTTCTTTGAGAGTAGTTTAGAAATTGTAGAGAAAAATCTTACAAAATAACGGAAATTGATATGAAGAGTTTTGAAGTATTAGTAAAACCTGTAATCACAGAGAAGTCGTCTCGTCTTACAGACAAAGAGAACAAAGTGACTTTTATTGTGAATAAGAACGCTACTAAGGCAGATATCAAGAAAGCCGTTGAGGAGGTTTATAAGGTTTCAGTAGTAGCAGTTAACACGATGATATACCCAGGTAAGCAAAAGGTTAGATACACAAAGGCTGGGGTATTGAGTGGTAAGACAAAGTCTTTTAAGAAAGCTATAATAAGCTTGAAAGAGACAGATACAATCGATTTTTTCCAAAATATTTAAGAAATGGCGGTTAGAAAATTAAAACCCACAACACCGGGTCAAAGACATAAGATTATCGGGCAGTTTGACACAATTACGAAGTCGACACCCGAAAAATCGTTGTTGGCACCAATAAAGAAGTCTGGTGGACGAAATAATCAAGGGCGCATGACAATGCGTTATATTGGGGGAGGTCATAAGCGTAAATATCGTATTATCGATTTTAAACGTAATAAAGACGGTATACCTGCAAAGGTAGACTCCATCCAGTATGATCCAAATCGTTCCTCACGTATAGCACTTCTTGTCTATGCTGATGGCGAAAAAAGATATATACTTGCCCCTCAAGGGTTGGAAGTAGGAACAACAGTTTTATCTGGAGCAGATGCAAGTCCTGAGGTAGGAAACGCTCTTCCATTGTCCAATATACCTTTGGGTACATTGGTACACAACGTAGAGTTGCAGCCAGGTAGAGGAGCCGCAATGGTAAGAAGTGCAGGGACATTTGCCCAGCTTTTATCACGCGAGGGTAACTATGCAAACCTAAAACTTCCTTCGGGAGAGGTGCGTATGGTTCTAGTAACATGTAAGGCGACTGTAGGAGTTGTAGGAAATTCAGAGCACAATCTAGAGCGCTCTGGTAAGGCAGGACGCTCGCGTTGGTTAGGACGTCGTCCACGAGTAAGAGGAGTTGTAATGAACCCTGTAGATCACCCTATGGGTGGAGGGGAAGGTCGTCAATCAGGAGGCCATCCACGTTCGCGCAAGGGACTTCTTGCGAAGGGTTATAAAACTCGTGCAACTAAGAAGCATTCTAGTAAGTATATTGTAGAAAGACGTAAAAAGTAAAGGAGATAAATTATGAGTCGTTCAATTAAAAAAGGTCCATATATAGATTATAAGCTTGACAAGAAAGTGCAAGCAATGATTGAATCTGGAAAGAAGGGAGTCATAAAGACATGGGCAAGAAGCTCCATGATCTCCTTTGATTTTGTAGGTCAAACAATAGCAGTACACAACGGAAATAAGTTTATTCCTGTTTATATTACAGAAAATATGGTAGGACATAGACTTGGTGAATTTGCTCCAACACGGACGTTCCGCGGACACTCGGGAAATCGTAAATAACGGGGTATTATGATCTTATTAAAAGAAAGAAAGTAATGACAAGAAGGAAACATATAAAAGCACAAGAAAGAAAAGAAGCAAATAAGACACAATATTTTGCTGTCTTGCGCAATTGTCCGACGTCCCCTAGAAAGATGCGATTGGTGGCGGATATGATTCGAGGTGTAGAAGTTAATAAGGCTACTGACATGTTGAAGTTTTCATCAAAAGAAGCAGCTGGAAGAATGCGCACATTGTTAATGTCTGCTATAAGCAACTGGGAATACAAGAACAGTGAGAGTGGCGAACGTTTAGAAGACGTAGAACTAGTAGTAAAGAGTGTTACAGTAGATTCTGGAAGAATACTTAAGAGGTTGCGCCCAGCACCTCAAGGGCGAGCTCATAGAATACGTAAGCGCTCGAACCACGTAACTATATACATAGGCAAGAAAGAGTCTGTAGGAACGTCGGAAATTATAACAGAAGAAAATAAATAATACATGGGACAGAAAGTTAATCCAATAGCAAATAGATTAGGGTTCATCAAAGGATGGGATTCTAATTGGTATGGCGGTAGAAACTATGGTGATAAGCTTGTAGAGGACACTAAGATACGCGATTATATCAACGTTAGGTTGGCAAAAGCAAGTGTATCTAGGGTAATCATAGAGCGAACACTAAAAGTTGTTACCATTACCGTTCATACTGCACGTCCAGGTATTATAATTGGCAAAGGTGGTCAAGAAGTTGATAAACTGAAGGAGGAGCTTAAAAAACTCACTAATAAAGAAGTTCAAGTCAACATTTTTGAGATTAAGCGTCCTGAATTAGATGCAAAGATAGTTGCAACTAACATTGCACGTCAGATTGAAGGTAAGATGCCCTACCGAAGAGCAACGAAAATGGCGATAGCTTCGACCATGCGAATGGGAGCTGAAGGAATCAAAGTTTTGGTATCTGGCAGATTAAATGGTGCAGAGATGGCGCGCTCGGAGATGTATAAAGATGGCAGAACGCCATTGCATACATTACGAGCTGATATTGATTATGCCCTTGTCGAAGCCCTAACAAAGACTGGATTAGTTGGAGTTAAGGTTTGGATATGCAAAGGTCAGGTTTATGGTAAACGTGACTTGTCATTGAATATAGAGGCACCTAAGTCCGGACGCGGTCATGGTGGCGGAGGTAAAAGAAAACCAAGAAGAAAGTAGAATCTAAAAAGAGCAAAAAATGTTACAACCAAAGAAAACCAAGTTTAGAAGGGTTCAGAAAGGTCGTATGAAAGGCTTGGCTCAGCGAGGAAGCGAGCTAGCATTCGGATCGTTTGGGATAAAGTCCTTAGGAACCCATTGGCTAACGGGACGACAATTGGAAGCTGCTCGTGTTGCTACGACACGTTATATGCAACGTCAAGGGCAATTATGGATTCGCGTATTCCCTGACAAGCCTATCACAAAGAAACCTGCAGAGGTACGTATGGGTAAAGGAAAGGGAGCACCCGAAGCATTTGTGGCTCCGGTAACCCCCGGTAGAATTATTATAGAGATAGACGGAGTACCGTTTGATGTAGCAAAGGAGGCATTGAGATTGGGAGCGCAGAAACTTCCAATAACAACTAAATTTGTAGTACGCCGTGATTATGTAGAAACTTCAAGCAAAGCGTGATGAAAACTTCAGAGATAAATCAAATGACAGTTGCCGAGATTAAAGAGGCAATCGAGAATAATGAGAGCGACTTGATGCACATGAGATTAAACCACGCTGTGAATCCGGTACTTGATGTATCGAAATTCAAGAAGGTAAGAAAGGATATTGCCCGCTTGAAGACGATACTACATTCAAAAGAACAAGAGTCAAAATCAAATTAAGGTTTAAGTAATGGATAGAAACCTCAGAAAAGAGCGTATGGGTGTTGTAGTGAGCACAGGGATGGATAAAACCATCGTTGTAGCACAGAAATACAAGAAGAAGCACCCTATTTACGGTAAATTTGTGAACAAAACCACTAAATTTTACGCTCACGATGAAAAAAACGAATGTGGAGTTGGCGATACAGTTCGCATCATGGAAACACGTCCGTTAAGTAAGAATAAGCGCTGGAGATTAGTAGAAATATTAGAAAGAGCTAAGTAAGATGATACAACAAGAATCAAGATGTTCAGTAGCAGATAATAGTGGAGCAAAGGAAGTCCTTTGTATCCGCGTATTAGGCGGAACTAAAAAACGTTACGCATCACTAGGCGACGAAGTAGTTGTATCGGTGAAAAGCGTGGTTCCCAGTTCTAGCATGAAGAAGGGAACAGTTTCTAGGGCGATTGTAGTTCGTACAAAGAAAGAAGTTCGTCGTCCAGACGGATCATACATCCGTTTTGACGAAAACTCTGTAGTGTTGTTAAATAATGCTGGTGAGATGAGAGGTACTCGTATTTTTGGTCCCGTAGCTAGAGAGTTGCGAGAAAAAAATATGAAAGTTGTATCACTTGCCCCAGAGGTACTTTAAAAGAGAATTGAAATGCAGAGAAAATTTCATATTAAAAAAGGTGACATGGTCATTGTAGTTGCTGGCGAGGATAAAGGCAAAAAGGGTAGAGTACTTGAAGTGCTACGCTCAAAAGAACGTGCTGTTGTAGAGGGTGTTAACATCATCAAGAAGCACACTAAGCCTAGTCAGGAATTGCCTGAAGGAGGAATAATAGAGAAAGAAGCTCCTATTCATATTTCCAATCTAATGTATTTTGACTCAAAGTCGAATACAGGTACGCGTATTGGAAGACGTGAGGACAAGAATGGTAAATTAGTACGTTATTCTAAAAAATCAGGGGAGGACATTAAATGATGACTTACGTTCCAGCATTAAAGAAAAAGTATAAAGAGGATATAATTCCCAATATACAGAAAGAATTTGGTTATAAGAGCATCATGCAAGTTCCTAAACTTGAGAAGATTGTCTTGAACCAAGGATTAGGTGCAGCTGTAGCAGATAAGAAGCTCATAGAAGTTGCAACAAATGAGATGACGGCCATTGCAGGTCAGAAGGCGGTACAGACTCTATCAAAGAAGGATATTTCAAACTTCAAAGTACGTAAGAAAATGCCTATCGGAGTTAGAGTAACCTTGCGTCGCGAAAGGATGTATGAGTTTTTGGAGAGATTGATAAGTGTATCACTTCCACGTGTAAGAGACTTTCAGGGTATCGAGTCAAAGCTTGATGGCATGGGAAATTATACGCTTGGTATTGAGGAGCAAATTATTTTTCCGGAGATTAATATTGACCAGGTGAGTAAGATAAGTGGTATGAACATCACATTTGTGACTAGTGCCAAGACTGATGAAGAAGCACATGCATTATTGCGTGAGTTTGGTTTACCATTTAAAAATTCTAAAAAGTAAGAAATGGCTAAAGAATCAATGAAAGCACGCGAAGTAAAGCGTGCGAAGTTAGTTGCAAAATATGCAGAGAAAAGAGCAAAACTTAAGGAGGAAGGAGATTTTATAGGTTTAAGTAAATTGCCAAAAAACTCTTCTCCGGTAAGATTGCACAATCGCTGCAAGTTGACAGGACGTCCTAAGGGATATATGCGTCAATTTGGCATTAGCCGTATTAATTTTCGTGAGATGGCTTCGTCTGGTTTAATACCAGGAGTAAAGAAAGCTAGTTGGTAAAATTTAAAATTAGAGAAAATGACTGATCCTATAGCAGATTTTTTGACAAGAATTAGAAATGGTATAATGGCAAATCACAGAGTTGTTAACATACCTGCATCTAATGTTAAGAAGGAGATCACGAAAATCTTGAAAGAGAAAGGTTACATATTAAACTACAAGTTTGAAGATGATGTTAATTATCAAGGCAATATAAAGATTGCATTGAAGTATCATCCGCAATCAGGTGTTCCTGCAATCAGATCTTTGAAGAGAATTAGTAAACCGGGGTTACGTAGATATTGTAATTCCGATAATATCCCTCGCGTACTTAATGGTCTTGGAATAGCAGTGCTATCAACATCGCATGGTGTAATGACCGATAAGGAGGCTCGTCAGCAAGGTGTTGGCGGAGAAATATTGTGTTACGTATATTAAAAAGACAAGTAATGTCAAGAATAGGAAAATTACCAATAAGTATACCTTCAGGAGTGAACATCGATGTTTCTGATGACAATGTTGTGACAGTAAAAGGTCCCAAAGGCGAACTGTCACAGCCTGTTAATTCCGACATTGAGGTTAGTGTCGAAGATGGCACATTGGAGGTTAAGCGCCCATCAGAGCAAAAGCAACACAAAGCTATGCACGGTCTATACAGATCGTTGATTAACAATATGATATTAGGTGTTAGCGAAGGCTTTACCAAGAAATTGGAATTGGTAGGCGTTGGATATAGGGCAGACCTTAACGGACAAATATTGGACTTGGTACTAGGATATTCACACCATATCTGGCTTGAATTACCTAAAGAAATCAAGGCCGAAGTAACAGCTGAGAAGGGTAAAAACCCAATTATCTCATTAACTAGCCACGACAAGCAGTTGCTTGGTCAAGTTGCTGCAAAGATTAGGAGTTTCCGCAAGCCAGAGCCTTACAAAGGTAAAGGAGTTAAGTTTGTTGGTGAGCAACTACGCAGAAAGGCTGGTAAAACGAATGTTAAATAATAATTTTTGAGACATGTCCTTAACCAAGCAAAATAGAAGATTTAAAATTAAAAAAAGGATTCGCGGGAAGATTTCTGGCACCTCAGAACGTCCGAGAATGTCTATTTTTAGGAGTAATAAACAAATTTCCGTTCAGTTGATAGATGATTTGGCAGGTAAGACACTTGCCAAAGTATCGTCACTAGACAAGGATATAGAGAGCAATGGAAACAAGGTTGAGCAGGCTGTTGCAGTTGGTAAAGCTATAGCAGATAAGGCAAAAGCGGCTGGCATCGAAACGGTTGTTTTTGATAGAAATGGCTATTTATATCACGGAAGAGTAAAAAGTGTAGCTGAAGCAGCCCGCGAAGGAGGGCTTAAATTTTAAGCATTATGACAGGTACAAAAAATATCAAAGTTGGCGATTCAGAGTTGAAAGACACTCTGGTTGCCATAAATAGAGTAACAAAAGTAACCAAAGGAGGTAGAACATTTAGTTTTTCGGCCATCGTTGTTGTCGGTAATGAGAATGGCGTAGTTGGCTGGGGACTAGGTAAAGCAAGCGAGGTTACTACTGCTATCTCGAAGGGTATTGAATCAGCGAAGAAGAATTTAGTAAAGGTGCCTGTTCTAAAAGGCACAATTCCGCATGAAGTGGAAGCTAAGTTTGGAGGAGCGCGAGTGTTGTTGCGTCCAGCATCTTCAGGAACAGGAGTAAAGGCTGGTGGTGCAATGCGTGCAGTATTAGAGAGTGTAGGAGTGCATGACATTCTTGCAAAATCTAAAGGGTCTTCAAACCCTCATAACTTAGTTAAAGCCACAATTGCGGCATTAGAGCAACTAAGAGATGCCTACACTGTAGCTGAACACCGCGGAGTTTCGATAGATAAAGTGTTTAACGGTTAAATTGATTGTGATGGGAAATTTAAAATTGACACAAGTAAAAAGCTCAATAGGCTCAACGTTGCGCCAAAAGAGGACGTTGGAAGCACTAGGATTGAGAGGAATCAATCAATCAGTTGAACACAAAAGTACACCTGAGATTTTAGGGATGGTAAACAAGTTGACTCATCTCCTCAAGGTCGAGGAAGTTTAATCTACAAAAAGGATTTTATCATGGATTTAAATAATCTAAAACCCGCAAAAGGTTCTACTAAGAATCGAAAAAGAATAGCAAGAGGACAAGGCTCTGGATTTGGAGGCACTTCAACAAAAGGTCATAAAGGAGCAAAGTCACGTTCGGGCTATAAACAAAAAAGAGGATTTGAAGGAGGACAAATGCCCCTTCAGAGAGTAGTGCCAAAGTTTGGTTTCAAGAGCTTGAATAAGGTTGTATACAAGCCTATTAACGTAGGAGTATTGCAACAATTGGCAGACGAAATGAAACTCACTGACATAGATGTCCGGGTTCTTGCAGATGCAGGATTAGTCTCTAAAAACGACAGAGTTAAAATTTTAGGGACGGGCGATTTGAAGGCTAAGTTGAGCGTGAAAGCTCATGCATGTTCCAAGTCAGCTCAAGAAAAAATAGAGAAAGCATCTGGAAACATTGAAATAATTAAGCATGAAAAAACTAATTGAAACCATAAAAAATATATTCCAAATTCAGGAACTGCGTGAAAGAATAATTTATACGGTTCTTCTAATTTTGGTATATCGATTAGGTTCTTTTGTTACTCTTCCAGGTGTCAACCCTCATGATTTGGGAGCCTTAGGAAAGCAGACTGAAGGCGGTCTAATGGGATTGATTAATGTATTTTCAGGGGGGGCGTTTGCTAACGCCTCTGTTTTCGGGTTGGGGATTATGCCTTACATTTCCGCCTCTATCGTAGTCCAATTATTGGGCTTTGCTGTACCTTATTTTCAGAGACTTCAGCGTGATGGGGAGTCGGGAAGAAATAAAATTAATCAAATTACTCGTTATCTGACTGTTATAATTCTTATTATTCAGGGCTCTGTTTACCTTGGGAATCTACAGGCTCAAGTTAATCACCAAATATCAATGAGTATACCTATGTTTTATACAGTGGGTATAATGTGCATTACAGCAGGCTCGATGTTTATCATGTGGTTAGGAGAGCGTATAACCGACAATGGTCTTGGCAATGGAATTTCATTGATAATTATGATTGGTATTATTTCGAAACTACCAGGGGCATTCTTTTCAGAACTTAGCGACAAGGCACTTGCTGGCACAGGCGCAGGAGGATGGTTGATAATGTTAGTCGAAGTTATAATTCTATATGTTGTTTTTATGCTGTCAATTCTTCTTGTTCAAGGAACTCGAAGGGTGCCGGTTCAGTACGCAAAGCGTATTGTAGGGAATCGTCAGTATGGAGGTGTACATCAGTACATACCGTTAAAAGTCAATGCTGCCGGAGTTATGCCAATTATCTTTGCACAGACGATAATTATGATACCATCGTTGTTTATAAATATGTCTAATTCAGAGTCCTTTAGTGGATTTAAGATGGCAATGATTAATCCTTGGGGATTTTGGTACAATGCTTTCTTATTCTTGATGGTTGTGTTTTTTACATATTTCTATACTGCAATCGCTGTTAATCCGACACAAATGGCGGATGATTTGAAAAAGAATGGAGGGTTCATCCCTGGCGTTAAGCCCGGCAAGGCAACAGCCGATTTTCTTGATAATATTTTGTCAAGAATTACGCTCCCAGGTTCGATTTTTTTGGGTATTGTTACAATTTTACCTACCTTAGCGTATAATTTGAACGTGAACCAACAATTTGCATACTTCTTTGGAGGTACGTCATTGTTGATTTTAGTGGGTGTTGTGTTGGATACCTTACAGCAAATAGAAAGTTATCTGCTTATGAGACATTATGATGGGCTTATGAAAAATGGGCGTATTAAAGGTCGTTCAGGTGGAGTTAGTGGTGGAATGTATTAACAATATTAAGATTATTATTTTATGGCAAAACAATCCTCAATCGAGCAAGACGGGACAATTACCGAAGCATTGTCTAATGCAATGTTTAGAGTAGAGTTGGAGAATGGACATAACATAACTGCCCATATTTCTGGCAAGATGCGTATGCACTATATCCGTATTCTTCCCGGAGATCGAGTAAAGGTTGAAATGTCTCCATATGATCTTACTAAAGGTCGAATAACATTTAGGTACAAATAATAAATATTAACTCAGATTTATATGATGCGAGCTAGAGTGTGTTAGATCATTCGGCGAGGAACATATGACAAGTAAAAATTACATATGAAAGTAAAAGTATCAATTAAGAAGAGGAGCTCAGACTGCAAGATTGTACGTCGTAAAGGTAGGCTCTACGTGATTAACAAAAAGAACCCTAAGTTTAAACAACGTCAAAATTAAAGATTAGAATATGGCACGTATAGTAGGTGTAGATATACCTGATAACAAAAGGGGTGAAATAGCGTTGACTTATGTTTACGGTATAGGTAGAAGTAGAGCAAAGACAATTTTGGCAGAGGCTGGAGTCGATGTTGACACAAAAGTAAAGGATTGGAACGATGAGCAGTTTGCTGCCATTCGTACTATTATCGGCGATAATTTTAAAGTCGAAGGAGAACTACGTTCCGAGGTGCAATTGAATATCAAGCGCCTTATGGATATAGGTTGTTACCGTGGAATACGCCATCGTATTGGTTTACCGGTTAGAGGTCAGGGTACAAAAAATAATTCAAGGACTCGTAAAGGAAGACGTAAAACTGTTGCTAACAAGAAAAAAGCAACTAAATAATAATTGATATGGCTAAAAAAACAGGATTATCAAAGAAAAGAGTTGTAAAGGTTGAAGCAGAAGGTCAAGTACATGTTACTTCATCATTTAACAACATAATAATTTCTATGACGAACCTAAACGGTGAGGTCATATCGTGGGCGTCAGCTGGGAAAAAAGGTTTTCGTGGATCTAAAAAGAATACCCCTTATGCTGCAAAATTAGCAGCTGAAGAATGTGCAAAATCTGCATTTGATTTAGGAATGCGTCGTGCAAAGGTATTTGTAAAAGGTCCCGGCAACGGAAGAGAAGCTGCTATTAGAGCAGTTGCATCTTTGGGTATACAAGTAACAGAAATCATAGATGTTACTCCACTACCTCACAATGGATGTAGACCAGCAAAAAGAAGAAGAGTTTAACAATTAAAAGATCTATTGCAAAATGGCAAGATATATAGGACCAAAATCGAAGATTGCGAGAAATTTCGGAGAGCCAATCTTCGGACCGGATAAAGTTCTAGAGAGGAAAAATTATCCTCCTGGATTTCATGGTATCAACAGTAGAAGAAGAAAGAAATCAGAGTACGGACTTCAGCTTAAAGAAAAGCAAAAAGCAAAATCTACATACGGAGTATTAGAAAGACAGTTCGAGAACATGTTCCATAGAGCACAGGCTGCTAAGGGTATTACGGGGGAGATTCTTCTTCAGATGCTTGAGTGTAGGCTAGATAATGTGGTATTTAGAATGGGTATTACTCCAACTCGTGCTGCTGCTCGACAACTTGTGTCGCATAAGCACATTGAAGTAAACGGACGAGTAGTAAATATTGCCTCTTATTCTGTTCGCGATGGAGATGTTGTTAGTGTTAGAGAACGCTCAAAGTCTCTAGTAGTTGTAGTTGAAGCGTTGAAATCACTAAGTCACTCTAAGTATCCATGGATTGAATGGGATGCCTCAAAGATGGCAGGTAAGTTTTTAAACAGACCTACTCGCGAGGAAATTCCTGAGAATATCAAGGAACAACTAATTGTAGAACTATATTCTAAATAATAAAATAATAAGTATGGCAATTTTAGCATTTCAAAAGCCCGATCAGGTCATCATGTTAGATTCTGATGACCGTCGAGGAAAGTTTGAGTTTCGTCCATTAGAGCCGGGATATGGTATTACAGTTGGAAATGCACTTCGTAGGATACTTTTATCATCGCTTGAGGGGTATGCCATTACTTCAGTAAAGATTGAGGGCGTAGATCATGAGTTCTCTTCAATAAAGGGAGTACTAGAAGATGTTACAGATATCATACTGAATCTGAAACAGGTTCGCTTTGCAAATATTGTACCTGATTCTGATGAAGAACTTGTAAATCTTACTATTTCTGGAAAGGAAACATTTACAGGGGCTGACATTGAGACTGCAATGTCTAACTTTAAGGTTCTGAATCCAGAATTGTTAATTTGTACACTTGAAAAAAATGTAACTCTTAACATAAGTCTCACAATCAATAAAGGGCGAGGATATGTACCGTCTGCTGAACATGAGCTTGTTGAAAGCGAAGATGTTGAAACGATAGCTATAGACTCTATCTACACGCCTATTAAAAATGTTAAGTACTCTGTCGAGAACTATCGAGTAGAGCAAAAGACAGATTATGAACGACTTTTAATAGAGATAGATACTGACGGGTCAATCAATCCTAAGGATGCATTGAAAGAGGCAGCTAAGATATTGATTCATCATTTTATGTTATTCTCAGATGAGAAAATTACACTTGATAATGTTGAAGAACAAAATGTTGAGGAATTCGATGAAGAATTGTTAGAGATGCGTCGTTTGTTGAAGAAGAAGCTTGTAGATTTTGATTTATCGGTAAGAGCTCTCAACTGTTTGAAAGCAGCTGAAGTAGTTACATTAGGCGAGTTAGTACAGTTTCAGAGAGGTGATTTGTTGAAGTTTAGAAACTTTGGTAAAAAATCACTCACTGAACTAGATGAGCTGTTAGAAAGTTTAAAACTATCTTTCGGGCTAGATATAAGTAAGTATAAATTAGACAAAGAGTAAGAATAATGAGACATAATAAGAAGTTTAATCATCTGGGAAGAAAGAGTGCACATCGCAAAGCAATGCTTTCGAACATGGCAACTTCGTTGATTTTGCATAAGAGAATAGAAACTACTGTTGCAAAAGCTAAGGCTTTAAAAATATATGTAGAGCCTCTTATTACAAAATCGAAGAATGATACAACTCACTCAAGAAGGGTTGTGTTTAGTTATCTTCAAGATAAGTATGCTGTGACAGAATTGTTTAGAGAAGTGTCTGGTAAGATTGCAGATCGTCCCGGAGGCTATACAAGGATATTGAAACTTGGCAATAGGCTTGGAGATAACGCAGAGATGTGTATTATCGAGCTTGTTGACTACAATGAAAATATGCTTAAAGACGGCACTAAAGGAGGAGCGAAGAAAACTAGACGTAGAAAAAGTGGAACTAAAGCAAAGGCAGAGACTTCAACGGTAGCAGCTGAAGCTGCTTCTGACGTAGCGAAGGAGGCAACAACTGAAGCAAAAGCGAAAGAAGTAAAGCCTAAAGCAGCTACTACCAAAAAGGTTAGTGATACAGAAGTTTCCGAAACCAAGACTCCTAAAAAGTCAGAGACGAAAAAAGCGAAGACTTCTACAGATGAAGCAAAAGCAAAAAAGTCAAAAGACGATGAGAGTAAATAGTAGCAAAATATTTGCTTGAACAATATTGAGAGGCACTGTCATAAAGACAGTGCCTCTTTTTTTGTTCATTTTAGACAATATTGAAAAGTGACACTTTGGCACTATATCGGTTAGTGGCATAGCATTTGAATAAACAGGGATAGAAAATCAAAATATAGTTAATATGCAAAAAGGACAAATAGGGGTAGCCAGTGAGAACTTGTTTCCAATTATCAAGAAATTTCTTTATTCGGAACACGATATATTCCTTCGTGAGATAGTTTCTAATGCCGTAGATGCTACGCAAAAGTTGGTAACATTAAGCAAAAGGGGCGAGGCAAAGGATGTCGATGTCGATAATTTGAAAGTTAGTGTGTCTTTTGACAAAGAGAATAAGACCATTACAGTTTCCGATATGGGAATAGGAATGACAGCCGAAGAGATTGAGAAGTATATAAATCAAATCGCTTTTTCGGGAGCAAATGATTTTCTTGATAAATATAAGGATGATGCTCACGCAATAATAGGACATTTTGGACTTGGTTTTTATTCGTCATTCATGGTGTCAGACAAGGTGGAAATACGCACTAAGTCTCACCGCGAAGGTTCTCAGGCAGTTAAGTGGGAGTGCGATGGAAGTCCGGAGTATGTTATTGAGAATATCGATAAGGACACCGTGGGGACAGATATTGTTATGTATCTGAATTCTGAGTCGGAGGAATTTCTTGATGAAAGCAAGATATCGAATATTTTGTCTCGTTACTGTCGATTTTTACCAATTCCTATAGTTTCAGGCAAGAAAAAAGAGTGGAAAGATGGAAAAGAAGTGGAGACTGACGAGCTTAATCAAATCAACGACACAAATCCAGCATGGGTAAGAAAACCTGCCGACCTCAAAGAAGATGACTACAAAGAGTTTTACAACAAGCTTTATCCTTATTCGGAAGAGCCATTATTCAATATCCACCTCAATGTAGATTATCCATTCAATCTTACGGGGATTTTGTATTTCCCCAAGCTGAAGAATAATGTGGAAGTTCAGCGCAACAAGATACAACTATATTGTAATCAGGTATTTGTTACTGATTCTGTGGAGGGTATTGTTCCTGAGTTCTTAACATTATTACATGGGGTAATAGACTCACCGGACATTCCTCTAAACGTTTCCCGATCTTATCTTCAAGGCGATGCTAATGTCAAGAAGATTTCGGGTCATATCACTAAAAAAGTTGCCGACCGACTGTTTGATATTTTCAAGGAAGACAGAAGTAAGTTTGAAGAGCGTTGGGACGATTTGAAAATATTTATCGAATATGGGATGCTTTCTGATGAGAAGTTTAACGAGAGGGCAAAGAAATTCTTTTTGTATCATAATATTGACGATAAATACTTCACCATAGAGGAATACAAGAAATTGATAGAGACTGAGCAGACAGATAAGGACGGCAATGTCGTGTATTTGTATGCCACAGACAAGGACGCGCAGTATTCGTCTATTCAAGCTGCGAAGAACAAAGGTTACGATGTATTACTAATGGATGATATGCTGGCAACACCTCTTATTAATAAGCTGGAGCAGGAAGACAGCAAGCAGCGATTTGTACGAGTAGATTCGGATGTTGCCGACCGACTCATTGTAAAGGAGGATGTTAATGACGAGATGTCACTTGAGGAGAAGAATGCTATTACTCCTATTTTCCAATCAGTTTGTCCTAAAGAAGTTGGTAATTTTATTATAGATATAAAGGCACTTGGCGAGACTGAATTGCCAGTGGTAGTAACTAATAATGAATTTATGCGCAGGATGAAAGATATGAGTAAGTTTCAGGGGGGAGGCATGAATTTTTACGGAGCGATGGGCGATTCTTATAATTTGGTCGTAAATTCGTCACATCCATTGGTTAAGAAGATTTTTGCAAAGAGAGACGAGGCTATCGGTGGCGAAATAGGAACTCTGAGCACCAATATAAAGACTCTTAAGGATGAGATTGCGGTGTTGGAGAAAGCCAAAGGCGACAAAAAGCCCGAAGATGTGCCGGCTGAAGAGAAAGCCAAGATGGAAGATCTTAACGAAAAGCTCAGAGGTGATGAACAAAGTATGCGTACAAAGCTGGAGGTATTTGGAACAGAGACTCCACTTGCCAAGCAGCTTATCGACCTTGCTCTTTTGTCGAGCGGACTTCTCAAGGGCGAGGCACTCGACCGCTTTGTTAAGCGTAGTGTAGAGCTGATAGAAGACTAGTCTAGAATATGAGTTTAAAAAAAACCTCCGAAAATCGGAGGTTTTTTTTTTATATGTTTTTGATGTATGCCCTGCGCCGTTTGTGTTGGATATTTTCGTAGTGTTTCCAGTGCTGAATAGCCTGATGATTATCTTCCAGCATTCCGGTAGTTTCAGCCTCAAAAATATTGTAGTCAATCATAGTTTGTTGTAATTCGGCAATGAGTAAAGCCGGCAGTCCGAGTCCTTGTTGGTCGGGGCGTACGGCAGTGAGCAGAATGTCCATAGTGTCATTTCTCTTTTGAGCGTTTGTCAGATGATAGAAGCCGAAAGGAAATAGCTTGCCATTAGCTTTCTTCATAGCTTTGGACATTGACGGCAGTCCGATAATAAATCCAAGCACCTCGTCGTCTTTGTCTGTGATGACTTTTACAAACTCTGGGTTTATAAATCCAAAATATTTCTCTGCATAGTAGTCCACCAACTCCGGCGAGAGAGTTGCAAAGCTGTATAACTCACTAAATGCATCATTAAGTACACCAAATATCTTTGCTTTATATTTCAGCAAATCTTTGTTTGCTTTGAAGCTGAGTACAGTAAGCCCTTTGCGTTTGCATATAACCTCTTTTACTCTAATAATCTTTGGATCTACAGGATTTGGAACTGTTAGTCTAAATTCTATCCAGTCTGTGTCTTTCTGAAAGTTAAGTCTCTCAAAGTGCTGTTGGTAATAGGGTTTATGGTAGACCGAAACAATAGATGGTAAATAATCAAATCCCTCGATAAGTAGCCCTTGATTGTCAAAATTTGTAAATCCGAGAGGTCCGACAACTTGGTTGCAACCTTTTTCTCTAAGCCAGTCTATGGCTGTGTGAACTAGAAGTTCGCTGACTGCAAAATCGTCAATAAACTCTATTCGAGAGAAGCGCCCCTGTCTGCTGTTGTGATTTTTGTTATAATCCTTGTTTATTATAGCCATAATACGACCAACCACATTGTCGCCATATACTGCAAGCCAGCATTTAAAGTCGCAAAATGTGCTGAAAATATTGTCGTCTAGTTTAATGGCATTTATCTCGTCGCTTTTTAGTGGAGGAATCCAATTATCGCTTCCCTTGTAGTGTTTAAACGGAAAGTTCACAAAGTCCTTCAGTTGTTTTTTATTCTTTACTTCTACAATCGAAAGTTCCATTGTCATATTTTTAATTTGTTATTATAAAATTGTCCCTATCATGTAGAGTCGGGAAACCATCCCTAAAGGTAGTGATTTTTTCTTTATGTATACAGTGTGATATTACCGAGACTGTGTTATTTGCCTGATTTTCTACTTCTCCTCTTTGATTTATAAAAGCAGACATTCCCTCGTAGCTTGTTTGCGGATC
This sequence comes from Bacteroidales bacterium, assembly GCA_047975005.1. Classification (GTDB taxonomy): domain Bacteria; phylum Bacteroidota; class Bacteroidia; order Bacteroidales; family Prolixibacteraceae; genus JBKEAJ01. Next base: position 49,666 of record JBKECW010000091.1, read on the forward strand.
ACTTCCACATCTATTGGCGGCTATTACATAGCACTGATTTTCAATTGCTCTCGCTTTTAGCAGGGTTTGCCATACAGTCATTCTTGATTTAGGCCAGTTTGCTATATTGATAAGGATGTCATAGTTATCTGTATTTCTCAACCATACAGGGAACCTTATGTCGTAACATATAGAAGGTAGTATTTTGTAACCTTTTATGGAGATTAGCTTTCTTTTATAACCTCTGGAGTATACTGAATTTTCGCCACCAATGCTAAACAAATGCCTTTTGTCGTAGAAATCAATTTCTCCGTTGGGATACACAAATAGTAATCTATTGAAAATACTTCCGTTTTCGATTATGGCAGTAGAGCCACTGATGACAGCCTTGCAAGTCTTTGCCCACCGTTTTAGAGTCTGTGTCGTTACGTCAAACATGCTTTCAGCAATGGAAGAGTTCATTGAAAAACCGCTTGAAAACATTTCGGGTAATACTATCAAGTCTCTGTCATTAGGTAATAATTTCTCGATCTCAGCAAGGTTTGTAGGCATTTGTTCCCAAATAGGATTGTTCTGAATAATCGATACCTTTAGCATTATCTGAGTTTTAGTCGAAAGTGTATTTGTCTTTGTATTTGCCGGTAGCACCTTCTTTTTTGTACCAAGCCTTTATATTCTTTATATCTTCGTTTACATCATCTGTCAACTCAAATATACCCTTAATAAAGACTGTCTTTTTTTTGTAATCGATATAACCCAATCGTAATGGTGTACCGGTTTTTCTTGCTATATAATGAAACCCAGTTTTCCATTTTGAAGTTTTTTTGCGTGTGCCCTCGGGGGTAATAAAAAGATGAACTCTTTTATTGGTTTCAAAAATCCTTATGGTTTCTTTAATGGCAGAAGTCCCTTTTGCCTGATTTACAGGAATAGCCCCCATCTTTTTTAGAACCCATCCTAGTGGCCAGAAGAAAAACTCCTTCTTTATAAGCACATTGGGCGTACCTCCTTCAGCGGCATAGTGTATCCACCCCCAAATAAAATCCATTATACTAGTGTGTGGGAAGGCTATACATATAGACTTGTCTTCTGGTGGAACAGGGCCGTCGCTTTTCCACCCAAACAAATTCATTATAAATCTGCAGAATTTTTGCATAATATTTTTTTTTACTCTAAATGCAAAGTTAGTATTTTATATTTACATGTAGTGTAACTAGGTGTTAAGGTTGTGTAGATTTGTTTATTTTTAGATTGTAAAGTGTTGCTTCAGCCCTTTTAGTCTTATCTATTAGTAATCGAATCTTTAGAGTGTGAACAGTATTTGATTCTGGATTAAAACCGTCTTTGTTGAATGAAATACAAATGTTTTTTGTCTCGTTTGTAGCGAGCTCTTTTCCAACGAGGGTCTTGTTTGTTATTCCGTGTTTTACAATATCTCCAAATTCTACTTTGTCTATTTTGCCAGACAAGCTGTTGCCGTCTGGGAATATTATCGAATGGTCAATGCCATCAACTTGTATCACTCTTTTATCTCCTATATTTTTAAGTGATAAATAAACGTTTATATTCTTGTTGCTTTGTTCTATAGAGGCACATCTTATCTCAATGTCCTCCACGTTAGTTTCTTGAGGTCCTGAAGGGTAGTAGTATGATTGTATTTTACAACTCTTTAGAAGTTCTTGGTTATTATTTATTTCATAAATTCTTTTGGCGGCAGACTCTAGGAATTCTTTCTTTTTTGCATTGCTTAGTTTTGTGGTGGCGTCATTCCATCTTCCATCAGAATTATACTCTCTATTTGCGATTTTTAATGTGAGTTCACCATCTTTAAAAGATGCTATATAGTTAGCTCTGTTTAACACTATTAATGATTTCCAAGTAAATTTCTGAGTAGTCATAACCTGCCTCTTCAAGTTGAAGTTACTTATAGAATACCCATTTTCATTGAAGAATCGCTCAAGGGAAGGCCATATATCTTCCCTCGGAACTCCAGTAATAGTTATCTTGTCATTTAGATCTTTATTAGAATCATTTGCGTTTGATGCAAAGGGCGATAAGGATAAAAGTGCGAAACCTAATAGTATCCAAATATTGTTTTTTGTGCAATGCTTATTCATTTTGATTGTATTTTTGATGGTATATAGAACTCTATATTTAACCATCCATTTGTTTGTTATAATTGTACTTGACTTTATGATATTACGTGTGTTAATTAATTGTTTGTATATCAAGATGTTCATGCTTGTGTTTTGCGTTGCTCTACACAAGTCTACTTATAAATAATAGTGCTCCAATCTTACCCATACAGCTGGAATGCTACAAATATTGAGCCGTATTTTATGCAAAATGTCTTTCTGGCGACAAATCTGAATCAGATTTTATAATTATTATTTTGAACCTGATTCTAACTTGCAGCCGATTAACTTACTTGATACATTATTATTATATCCATTTCCCCCTTCTTCAATAGCAAATAATCGCTCATAAGTTATACAAAGCAAGCAAAATGCCTTGTGTGACACAAGCTAATATCTCATCCCTCTGAAATTTTTGACAAAAATAAGTATTTAGTACTGACTAACAAAGAATGTGATAATTGTTTCTTATTAAAGACTGGGATGTCCTTTATTTAATGCGTTTTTATGCGATTATTTATTTTCTGAAACTCTTAATTTTCTGTATATTTGCATCTGTTTTAAATAGGAAGTTTAAAATTATACTCAAAATATGACAAAAAAGTTATTTGAAGAGTTTCCACCCATCACTACAGAAGAGTGGAAAGCTAAGATAGTAGCGGATTTGAAGGGTGCAGACTATGACAAGAAACTCGTTTGGAAGACGGACGAGGGTTTTAGTGTACAGCCATTCTACAGAAGTGAAAATGTAGCAGATTTGCTGAAATCTAAGGAATTGCCGGGTAGTTTTCCCTATACACGCGGCACAAAAGCAAAAGGAAATGATTGGCTAATAAGACAAGACATTAAAGTTGTCGATGCCAAAAGTGCTAACGAGAAAGCCAAGTGGATGATTTCCAAAGGAGTTACTTCTTTGGGGTTCAAGATTTGTTGCAAGACAGACTTGTCAACCATTAATCTTGCTGAATTGTTGGACGGCATTGATTTGTCGAAAGTTGAGATTAACTTTGTAAGATGCAATGTCGACAGCGATTACATCAACTTTGTAAACAGTGTCATCGGAGACAAAGAGTTGAAAGGAGCGATAGAGTTCGATCCTATTACTCATTTTGCCATGAAAGGTGCATTCAAAGTAGGAGAGACGGAGGCATTTGCTGCTGCAAAGAACTTAGTGGACACTTTCGGTTCTAAAAGTGGTTTCAGGGCATTGTACGTCAATGCGAAGAAATACAAAAATGCAGGTTGCACCTCAACACAAGAGCTTGCTTTTGCTCTATCTATTGGGGTAGAATATTTGGACAAACTTACAGAGCAAGGGCTTGATGCCGATACTATTGCCAAAAACATTAAGTTTAGTTTTGGTGTAGGAGGCAACTACTTTATGGAGATTGCCAAATTAAGAGCAGCACGTAAGCTGTGGGCAAAACTTACTAAGGCTTATGGTGTTACCAGTGAGTGTGCAAGTAAAATGAAAACCCACTCCGAAACAATCGAGTACAACAAGACAGTTTACGATTCTTACGTAAACATGCTCCGAACTCAGACCGAGTCAATGAGTGCCGTCTTGGGAGGTACAGATTCACTGACAGTACTTCCTTTTGATTCGGTATATGCTACGCCAAGTGAGTTTTCTGAGAAAGTAGCAAGAAATCAGCAACATCTATTGAGCGAGGAGTCACATTTTGCTAATGTTGCCGATCCTTCTGCCGGATCTTACTACATTGAAGAACTAACGGAAGAACTGGCAGCTTCGGCATGGGAACTATTCCTAGAGATACAGGACAATGGCGGCTTTATAGCTTCTTTGCGCTCAGGAAAAATTCAAGATGCAATAGAGGAAGTGACTCGCAAGAGAGACTTGCATATAGCACAGCGCAGAGTGAATATACTTGGTGTAAATCAGTTTCCAAACTTCACTGAGTCAGCTTCCGACAAGATAAGTGCAGATATGTTTGAAGTGGGCGGCTGTTGTGGAACAGACCAAGCCGGAGAGATACGCAAGGTTGTGGCATATAGAGGAGCAATGGAGTTTGAGAAATTGCGTTTTGCCACCGACCAATATTCTAAAAACAACAAGCGTCCTTTGGCTTATATGTTGACTATTGGAAATTTGGCGATGAGAAAGGCGAGAGCACAGTTTGCATGCAATTTCTTTGCAGCGGCAGGCTTTGATGTTCAGGACAACAATGGTTTTAACACTGTTGCCGAAGGAGTGGAAGCAGCGAAAGCGGCAGGTGCAAGCATTATTGTACTTTGCAGTTCTGACGACGAGTATGCAGAGTTTGCCCCTGAAACTCAGCCTCTAATTGGCGATGAAGTATTGGTAGTTGCCGGAGCTCCTGCATGTGCAGACGAGCTTAAAGCAAAGGGCATCACTAATTTTATTAATGTCAGAAGCAATGCTCTTGAAGAGCTGAAAGCTTATCAAAAGCAGATTATAAAATAGATATTAGATTGTCAGATATTCAGACAACAGATAAGACGTGCGGCTATCTCTATTCCCTCGAATATAGCAGAGGGGATTTGAAAATCTGAAAATCCAAAAATCAAAAAACAATGAAACCAAATTTTAGAGGTATAAATATAAAAGAGACTTCCGCTCAGAGCAATGTTGCTGAGTGGGAGAAAGAGAACGATATTTCCAAGAGTATTGACACTCCTGAGAAAATCGCTCTGAAACAGGCATATACGGCTGCCGATTTGGAGGGCATGGAGCATCTGAATTATACGGCAGGCTTAGTGCCTTATCTACGAGGACCTTACTCGGCGATGTATGCAATGCGACCATGGACGATACGTCAGTATGCAGGATTTTCGACTGCTGAGGAGTCGAATGCTTTTTATAGGCGTAATCTGGCAGCAGGTCAGAAAGGGCTTTCCGTAGCTTTCGACCTTGCAACTCATCGAGGCTATGACTCCGACCACCCTCGTGTTGTTGGTGATGTAGGGAAAGCAGGTGTGGCAATAGACTCTATCTTGGATATGAAGATATTGTTCGACCAAATACCATTGGACAAGATGTCGGTGTCGATGACCATGAACGGAGCTGTACTTCCTGTGTTAGCATTCTACGTTGTAACTGCATTGGAGCAGGGTGCAACTATGGATCAGCTTGCCGGGACTATCCAAAACGATATTCTCAAGGAGTTTATGGTGCGTAACACCTATATTTATCCACCTGAGTTTTCGATGAAGATTATTGCTGATATTTTTGAGTTTACCTCTCAGCATATGCCTAAGTTCAACTCCATATCTATTTCGGGCTATCATATGCAGGAAGCAGGAGCTACGGCAGATATCGAAATGGCATACACATTGGCTGACGGATTGGACTATATCCGCACGGGTATCAACGCTGGTATTGATGTTGATGCTTTTGCACCTCGCTTGTCGTTCTTTTGGGCGATAGGCATGAATCACTTTATGGAGATAGCCAAGATGCGTGCAGCTCGTATGTTGTGGGCAAAAATTGTTAAGCAGTTTAATCCAAAGAATCCTAAATCGATGGCATTGAGGACACACTCTCAAACATCGGGCTGGTCACTCACGGAGCAGGATGTGTACAACAATGTGGGTCGTACTTGTATTGAGGCGATGGGAGCGGCTCTCGGGCATACGCAGTCTTTACACACCAATGCACTAGACGAGGCTATTGCACTGCCAACAGATTTCTCGGCAAGGATTGCAAGGAACACACAGCTTTATATTCAGCAAGAAACAGAGATTTGCAGAGGTGTAGATCCATGGGCAGGCTCTTATTATGTTGAGTCTTTGACCAACGAGCTAGCACACAAAGCATGGCAGCATATTGAGGAGATAGAGTCTTTAGGAGGTATGTCAAAAGCTATCGAAAGCGGTATTCCCAAGATGCGTATCGAAGAGGCGGCAGCTCGTACACAAGGCTTGATTGACAGTGGTAGACAAACTATTGTTGGCGTTAATAAATATCGTCTTGACAAGGAAGATCCACTAGATATTTTGGAAATTGACAATACTAGCGTGCGTCAGGCACAGATTGAGCGCTTGAACAAACTTCGTTCGGAAAGAAATGAAGATGAATGCCAGGCGGCATTACATGCAATCACCAAGTGTGTAGAGACAAAAGAAGGCAACTTGCTCGATTTGGCTATTAAGGCTGCACAGAAGCGAGCGTCATTAGGCGAAATATCCGATGCTTGCGAGAAAATTGTTGGAAGATATAAAGCAGAAATCAAAACTATTTCAGGAGTGTATTCAGAAGCATCAAAAGGCGACAAAGACTTCGAAGCTGCGAAAGCATTAGTAGAAGAGTTTGCACAAAAGCAAGGTCGTCAGCCACGTATTATGATTGCCAAGATGGGGCAGGACGGACACGACAGAGGAGCGAAAGTGGTGGCAACGGG
>JBKECW010000092.1:0-15626 GCA_047975005.1 Bacteroidales bacterium
AAAAAAAAACAGGGCTTTTTTTTGTATTTATTGAAATAGTATTAACTTTGACGCAACTTATAGTATGAAGGAATGACATTTTATTTGATTATAATATTGACTTTTAGTCTGTTTTCTCTGTTTGTGTTGGAGAGAATAGGATTTTCTTTGTGCTGTCCTAAGCAATATTTCCTAAATAAGGTTAACGCGCTTGCGTATGTCGGAAATTTTGCTAACACACACACACACACACACACACACACACAACCTAAACCCACCCACCCACAAACCGAAAAATTGTAAAAATAAGTCTTTTTGCCTTGTAAGTCAAGCTTTCTCCATTAGCCGCGTTCCCTCGTTTTTGTATGCAGGGAGTTACTTGTACCGGTGTCTAAGGTGCTGTTACATAGCCTATAAGAGGGCTATATCTTCTCAGGTAGACAGCCTGATTACCTATTTGTTAGAACAGTTAACGCTAACAAATGTTAATTCGCTCGTATCTCATTGTTTTTCATGCTGTTATGCGTTGTGTCTTCTCGCGCGTGCGTGTGTATGCGCGCAACTGCTTAAATGTCAGTTGTTTGACTTTTATTTTGTAAAGTTAAAGAAATATAAAAATGATATTATTGGGGCTTATATAGCTCTTTATTCTTCATATCATGATATGGATTTATTGATTAATGCGCCGTGGCACAGTAATGTGACCCGGCGCTTTGTTTTTTGTGGCGAAGCAGGAATAACCAATCATTATATAGTAGTATGAGTGCACAAGTGCTTGAAAGTCAAATTAAAAACATCTTTCTTCGGTTAGAAGGTATTTCTAGAGGGGGAGAGTCAGTCTGTTCTATAATGCTTAGATGCAGATTACAGTCGAATAATATCTCGGGTTCTCAATTAGGAGTGCAGGATGTACTCTGTAATTGTGCTTGTGATATTGCGGGGATTCGACTGCCAAAGCTCTCCTCCCTAATTGCCAATGCGGTGTTATTCATGCAGCCATTGCTGACAGTGCTTGGAGCCACACATGCTGTTGCTTATTCATTGGTCAAAGAATATAGGGGGGTCACTAATGTTGAATTGTAATTTATAAAAGAATATGAAAAAACGATTATTTTTTATTTTGCTATTGTTTGGTCTTTCGCAATCTGTTGGAGCGACAGATTGGTATCCATTCATAATAAGGGATGGAGAAAAGATTGAAGATTACAAAAAAAATTCAGGAGTAACAGTAACTTCAGAGCTTGGAGGTGTTTATGAATACAGATATGACATTTCAGATCCTGGAGGTAAGGATAATGTCCTGTCTGGCGATTATGTTCACTTCAGCAGTGCAGGAAATTATATATTAAATTTCAGCACTCCACCAACAGGTTCTACAAAATCTGTAGTATTCTATGTATATGGATTAGGACAAGGCGAGAGTCTAAGGGTTAACGGAGCAGAAGTTGATAATTTATTTGGAGGTACTGGTACGACAAGCAGTGGCAGTGGTACAGTTCTTTATCTGGATGGCAATCAGGCTAATGGAAACAGGATGGGAACAATAAGTAATCCAAGTTCCTCAATTAGTTTTAGTTACAGTGGTGGCAACGGAGTTTATTTTACATTGTTATACGGCGACCAGACACCGCCGGTACCGACATGTTTGGTGCAAGGCGGAGTTGTATCCATATATCCTGGATACAGCACTCCTCCTCTGCAATGTGGAACTAAAACTAAGTTGAAACTGCGTTCTTATCACGGCAGTGTTTTACGCTGGGAACAGAGTAGCGACGGTCACAGTTGGGCAGAGATACCCGGTACAAAAGGGGATGCTTATATTTATACGGAAGAATTGACGAGTACTACTTATTATAGAGCGGTAGTCAAGAAATACGACTGCACTGAGTACTCCAATACATTTGAGGTGACGGTAAACACGAGTGCTAGTGCAGTAGGAGGTTCAATAAGTCCTAATTCTATCAGTGTATGTGGTAGCACTCCAGAGATATTGACATTGAGTGGACATGTCGGCAATGTAGTACAGTGGGAGCGCAGTACAAACAGCAGTTTCACTGGTGCAACAATAATAGCCAACACGACAGCGACTCTGGCGGTAGATCCGACATCTTTGGCATCTGGTACATACTATTATAGAACTTTGGTTAATGGCGACTGTTCGAGTAGTGCTTATTCTGAAACAGCAGAAGTTCGGATTGGCGGAACATCTGGAGCGCCCAGTGGCGAAATAGTGAGCTGCGGCGAAGTTTGTTCCTCCGGCGATGAACTTGATTTGATACTGACGGGGTATGTTGGCGATGTCGTTCGTTGGGAAAGTAGCTCCGATATGAGCTTCACATCGCCTACGGTAATCAATAGCACCAGTGTTTCTATCACTGTTAGAGGAATCACACAAACAACTTACTATAGAGCTGTTGTTCAGCAAGGTACTTGTGTCGGCTACTCGGCTGTTTTTGCTTTGGTTCCCGGAACTTCATTAGTAATAACAATTAACATCACAAATTCTCCTGTTATTCCCGGAGGCAAGCGACTGACCCTGTCGGGTTATGGTAGTGCTATGGTCATTAACTGGGAAGAATGTGAGGATGATTTCGATACACAGTCGGTTGAAATTGTAGCAGGTTCCGAAGGTAAATTTGAAATAGATGTTGATGTGGCGCTGGGTGAAAAAAGATATTATAGAGCCGTGGTGTACCTCGAAGGTTGTGGAGAAACGCGATCAGAGTCGGTGAAAGTGGAGTAGAGATAAGATATACAGGTTATAAAAATAAGTATAGAAGGATAAAAAATAAAGATATGCTTGCATCATACAAAAAAAACATATTGTCGGTTTTAATTGCACTTATTGCAATTTTTAGTGCAGGAACTGTTCGTGCTCAGTCCTATGAACCATTAGTGATGGAATGGGTGATAACAGATGTCTCAGAAAACAAGGGTTGGATCGTTATAGGAATGAACCCCGACCAGCACTACGATTTTACAATTGATTGGGGAGATGGTCAATCGGAATCATACTATGGCATGGGAAATGATAAAACCTATAGGCATGGATATACCTCTACCGGCACTTTCGAAGTGAAAATCACTCCAAACAGCCTTAATGGGCTTCCGGCTTTGGATATGGGAGTCTCTGCTGCCCGTGCTTATTCAGATAAGCTAAAGAAAATTAAATCTTGGGGAACCGGACAGTGGCTCAGTTTAAATGTAGCATTTAGTCAATGTAAAAATGTTGATCTGGTAGCTACTGATCTTCCGGTAGTTGTAGACAGTATATCAATGGGAGGTCTGTTTGCTAATTGTGATTCTTTGAAAGGAGAACCGTTATCATCATGGAATACTCTAATGTCTAAAGTGAGTGATATTAGTGGTATGTTTAAAGGATGCGTAAACTTAAGTGGAGATATTACAGGTTGGGATGTCAGTAATGTTACCAACATGCAATCCGTTTTTAATGCAAACTCAACTTTTAATCAAGATATTTCGGGTTGGGATGTCGGTAATGTTTCTACATTTACAGCCATGTTTGATGGTGCTACAGCCTTTAATGCCGATATTTCGGGCTGGGATACTAAATCTGCTGTCGCAATGAATAGGATGTTTGGAGGAGCAGCAGCATTCAACCGAGATATTTCGGGATGGGATATGTCAAATGTTCAGGATATCCGAGCAATGTTCCACTTAGCTACAGCCTTCGACCAGAACCTCCACGATTGGGATATCTCGTCTCTACAAACAGCGGAATATTTCCTTAGAGAGGCTAAGCTTTCCTCTTCCAACTACGATTCTTTGCTCATTGGTTGGGCAGCACAAGTAGAGGCAGGCACAGCCGCCGATACTATTAAATTCGAGGGGGGGCTCAGTATGTACTGTTCTGCCGAAGCTGCTCGACAAACACTTATCAACAAAGGCTGGGGCGACGGAATAACAGGCGACCAAAATGGTGTTAATTCTCACTTTCCTGCCGACGGATCAGACATTGCTGATGGGGGATCAGACCCCAATTGTGAATGTGCAGCTGTTGACGACTACACTACCCTTGTCAGCTTAACAGGTAACAGCATAAAAATACCTGTTTTGGATAATGATAATGCCACCGGAGCAACACTATCCATCTTGTCGCATGGCAATCCCCCTCACCTTGGGTCTGCGTCATTAAATGCTACGGGCGACAGCATTATATACACTGTGAATGGAGTATATGCAGGAAAGGACAGTGTACAGTATAAAATAACGAACGGAGTTTGTTCCTCTGCGGCGTGGGTTTATATCGAACTGTCGAGCATGCCACATCCTGATTGGGTTGTAGAAAACTACGATTGTAGCACGGATGCTCCAGTTACAGATTTTGATATACAACTCAAACAATCGACAGATTTTAGTGTATCCACATTTGCCATACCAATGGTGGGCGACATGGACGGCGACGGAATCAATGAGATTGTGGTTCCTGTAGAATCGCGCTCCGGTCAACCCGGTTATTATTCCAATGAGATTTATATCCTTAGCGGCGATTCCTTGAAGATAAAGAAAAGATTTTCGGTACCTGCTTTTGGCTATAAGGCTGTCGGCTTGTTCAGACAAAGTACGGGCAAAGCCTTGATAGTGATAGCGCATACAAGGTTGATTGGTGGAGCAACAGCAGACCTTAGCAGTTCGACATCGTTTAATACAGCCAACGGGAATGCAGCTCAAAAGCTGACAGCATGGGACATCAACGGCGATAACGTTTGGGTTAGTGATGAAGTCTATCAGGCAAGCGGCACTGGTTTTACCGCTCCTCATATAGGTTTTGTGGATTTCGACAGTAACGGCAGACCTGAGATATATGCATTCTCAACAGTGTTTAATCAGAACGGGCAGCGCATTGTTTATGACGCAGTCCACACTTTGCCTTCGAGCTTCTACAATTCAGTAGAAACAATCATGGGAGTAGGTAATATTGACGGCAACGCCGCTAACGGTATTGAAATGGCAATGGGAGGACGAGTGGTTCGTCCTAACCTTACAAACGGAACATTGGAGGCAGTGAGCAGCTACAGCGGTCAGCTCGGTCATACCGCAGTTACCGATATCGACGGCGACGGCGATTTGGATGTAGTCTACAGAGTAACTATAAGCAATCCATATAACAATGGTAGCCATTGGGGAACTAATGATATTCATGTATGGGACGGCGGCACAAACGCACGCATGGCATATAAACGTATTGAATTGAATACTTTCGGTAGTGTGAATAGTAGATATCTTGGTGCAGCCTCGATGCCCTTGGTAGGTAATATTGCCGGTGATGCCAAACCGGAGATAACCTTTATATTGTCGGGAGATACCGATGGTTATGACCCGGTTAATCATAGGATTCAATCGTTCAGATATTCCAATGGCAATTTGATACGTATAGTAGATATAGCCCACACCGACCGCTCGGGAGGAACAAGCATGTCGATGTTTGACTTTAATAACGACGGCATATTGGAATTGGTTTACCGAGATGAGAGTACACTGCGCATCATGAATGGTAACAACAACATGGCAACTCTTGCAACCATAAAGTGTGGAGCAGCCACCACAAGCGAGTATCCTGTTATTGCTGATGTTGACAATGACGGTTCGGCAGAGATAATCGTAGCAGGGGGAATATCGTACAGCGGAAGCAGTAACCATGTTTACAACGAGCCATTGCATATTTATGAAAACAAAACTCCGGGAACATGGCTGTATGCTCGCCCCGTGTGGAACCAGTATTCATACACCGGAGTAAATGTGAATAAAGATTTGAGTATTCCTCAATATCTTATAAATACAGCAATCTTTGTGGATGATAATAACAGTAATCCATATCAGCCCTTCAATGCAATTCTGAAGCAATATACATGGGTTGATGCCAACAACAATCCGATAGTTCTGATACCCGACCTGACAATTTCCAATGTAACAGTCGGAGGGGTTAATCCGACGGAAGATTCAATTTATTACACGCTGAATATCAGCAATGTTGGAGATGCGCCATTCTTTGCAAGCGACAGTATCACCTTGTCAGTATATTGCGGTTCGATAGCTCAGTCTAATATCGTACACAGAGATTACATTAATGTGTGGATTGATAAAGAGCATTCGGCACAATATCAGCTCCTAATGCCGGTGTCGGTGCTAGAAGACTGTGCGGCAGGCGAGCTTATCGTAAGATTAAATGACAACGGAAGAGGTGATTTCCCGACTGACGTAATTCAGAAAGAATGTAACTACGATAATAATGCCGATACTATCAGCTGTATGGCATTTGCGACAGTCGATTCGGCAGAGGTTTACGGAGTGTCGGGCTATAAAGTGTCGATTCCGATATTGGATAACGACATTTTGGTAAATGCCGCTACGGGTATTATCACCACGACATTGGAGAAAGGAAGTGCGGTGCTTAACGCAACTAATGATACTGTTATTTACACTGTAACGACATTCGGTTCATACGGTTTAGACAGCATGCTGTATAAGATAGGAACGGGCAAGTGCGAACACATGGCATGGATTTATATCAATGTTAAGGAGTCGACAGATAATGACTATGGCGATGCACCGGATACTTATGGCACTACCTTGCCTGATGGAGCTGCTCATATTATGAGTTTAGATCTTTTGCATTTTGGTGAAAATGCTCCTGATGGAGAGTCCAACGGGCATCCTAGTGTCAATGCGGACGGCGATGATAAAAATGGCACAGATGATGAGGATGCCTTAGGAACATCTGGTGGTGATTTGTACAGCTATGTAACGGATGGTTATAATGTTGCACTATCATTCAAGGCTACCAATAATGTAAACAGCTTAGCTTATGTATATGGCTGGGTTGATTATGGCAAAGACGGTAATCTAGATTTGGACAACAGGTCTAGAGCGACGGTATCTGCAAGTAAATCTAATGTACCTGTTAGTTTGAGGTTTGATATATCGGACAATAGCGAGCTGATAACAAGACAAGTAGATACACTCTACACACGTTTGAGAATTGGTACGGCAGAGACTCAAGTTTCAGAGTCAAGAGGTGTAGCACTAGATGGCGAGGTTGAAGACCACCGTATCCGCACTGAGCTATTGGCAGATTATGGCGACCTACCGGCATCATACAACACAACGATGTACGCCGACGGTGGAGCTTATCACCTTGTGAAAGGTTCAAGTAGTACCAGTACAACTTCGAGTTTAATGTTGGGTGACAGCGTAGGAGTGGAGCAAGATGGCGATGAAACGTCTGCCCTTGCCGACAAAGACTCTTACGATGATGGTGCTTATGACCTTGCTAACAGTGTATATCTGAACACCGTGCCAGCCTACTCTCTAGGCAGTTCGAGATACAGTGTTACCTTCTACGTCAACAAAGATGCAGGCATCAAGGTCGATGCCAAAGCTATCGCTTGGCTCGACACTAGCAACAATCAGCAGTTTGAATCAAGCGAAGCTGTGGAGCTTACTGTAAATGCTTCGGGAGCTTACACCTTTGTATGGAACAATATGCCAAGCTTGTCAGTAGAGCAGATAGCCCTTCGAGTACGAGCAAGTACGGATGTACGCCTTACTGCGTCACGCCCCAATGGCGTGCTTGTAGACGGCGAGGTGGAAGATTACATGGTGGAAGTATCCTGCGCAGGAGTGGCAAAGAACTACTATGCTACAATCAGCGACGGACTGCCAATCACGGTTTATCCTTTGGATAGTGTACACTTTAGCCCTGTGACACTGGACAGCATCAAGCAGCCAAACAACGGCGTGGCAGTACTTCATGCCGACGACTCGGTGACCTATACTCCTGAACGTGGTTTTGTGGGAGCCGACAGCATCAAGTACTATATCACTGCCAACGGCTTATGTGTAGACAGTGCGTGGATAATTATCACCATCGACTGTCTGCCACACAAAATCCCCGACATGGCAATGGAGGTGTGCTTAGACAGCTACACCGGCAATATCAACTTTGTTGAGTACATGCCTTATGCCGGTCTTACCAACGTGTCAGTCTGGGATGATAAAGGCAACCTTGTCAGCAGTCCGACATCCTACCCTGTAAGTGGTTTGAAGAAAGGCAACACAACGGTGTTTACCTACTACTACGAGAAAGCAGGTTTCTGTGTGGGCTCGGTACCTGCCAATATTTACATCAATGCAATAGACGACAATCGAACTGCAATCTTTGATGATAAAACACTTAGTCTTTGCGGAGCGACATTGCGCGAAGGAGGTTATCCGCTAAGTAGCATGATGTCTTATGTTTCGGATGGCGGAGCATGGGGAACGGCAACAGCGACGGGAACAAGCGTAAATCCAAACGGATACATATCCGGAGGAGTCTTTGACGCACAGAGTTTCTGGAATGCGGTAATAGCTGCCAATGGCAATGCAGCGCCCGACAAGGTGAGTGTAACGATACCTTACACAACAGGAGCGAATGACAATTGTGCAGGAGCAAGCGAGACGGCGAATTTGACAATTGTAATAACGAAGGAATAATAAAAAATGCAAACCTCCCCTCCTTGAAGAAGGAGGGGATTAAAAAACTCTCCGTCTGCGAAGGAGTAGTAGCCGAAAGGGGAGGAGGTAGCTGTTTATGGCTGCAAGCCATAATTAGTCTGCCGATGGCAACGCGGTGGGGAAGAGGCACTACCAATCCCGCGCTGTTGCGTATTGCAGGATGATGATATATGAAAGAGAAATTAATAAAGAGAAATTATAAATAATAGTCCTACCTATTGAGCAAATCCCACGCTCATTTTGCAATGTATATACATATACATACATACATACATACATACATACTTGTTCCCTCTACAGCCTCCCGGCTATAGAGGGATTTTTTTTGGATTAGAGCAAGTATATCATTCAGGTAGTTTTGTCATTGCGTCAGATTCTTTGCTGAGAGTACTTGATATATTGCTGTATTATTCTTTTTTTGCTACATTTGTTGTTCGTAAAATCTTATTTAGGTGAAAAAATATATTGTCGATGTGCTTGATGGGATGGCTAAGGGGTTATTCTCGTCGCTTATAGCAGGTTTAATTATTATTCAGATTGGAAAGCTTATAAATGTTGAGCAGGTTTTAGTGTTTGGTAAGTTTGCTCAATATATGATGGGACCTGCTATCGGTGTGGGTATTGCCCTAAAGCGCAAGGCTGGAATGTATACTGTCATAGCTGCTTCAATTGTTGGAGCTCTGGGTGCAGGTACTTTCAATTTCGATGCAAATACGCTAAGGGTGGGCGAGCCAGTAGGAGCCTTAATATCCGTGTTGATGGCAGTAGAAGCAGGGAAACTTTTGGAAGGCAAAACGTCTTTTGATTTATTGCTAATACCTATAATTGTAGCATCGGTAGGAGGAGTGGTAGCATTGTTTATAGCACCTCCCATATCCGGTTTTATGACATCTACAGGAGATCTGATAAATAAGATAACGCTGATGCAACCGGTGTTAATGGGGATACTTCTGGGATTGATAGTAGGAGCACTGCTGACGCTGCCCATTTCATCGGCAGCCTTGTGTATTGCGATTGGCATAAATGGCTTGGCAGCAGGAGCTGCATTGGCGGGCTGTTGTGCCCAAATGATAGGTTTTGCGGTTATTAGTTACAGGGAAAATCGGATTTCGGGCTTTTTTTTGCAGGGACTAGGTACATCGATGATACAGATAGGAAATATTGTTAAAAATCCTTGGGTGTGGGTTCCAACACTAGTGGCATCTGCTGTTGGCGGATTGCTTGCTACTACTGTTTTTAAACTGCCATCGACATCCTTGGGAGCAGGAATGGGCACTGCGGGTTTGGTTGGACCAATAGCAACATTGGAGCTGGTTGGGGCATCACGAATATTTGAAATGGTTTTGCTGTATCTACTCATTCCGGCATTTGTCAGTTTTGGCGTGTACTTACTATTGTCAAAAATAGGATATATTAAACAAGGAGATTTGAAACTATAATAAAATAAATTGCTTACTTTGCAGGACTTTTAAATATTTAGGCGTGAGTTACAGCAAACAAGATAATTTTGATAAGAAAACAACAGGCGAACTGGCAAAGGGGTACCGTAAAATAATAGAACTATTGGGGGAAAACCCCGATAGAGAGGGCTTGCAAAAGACACCGGAAAGAGTTGCCAAGTCCTTGCAGTTCTTGGTGCAGGGGTATCAGCAAAATCCAGAAGAGATTATTAAGTCGGCAATGTTTAAAGAGGATTATAATCAGATGGTTATAGTTAAAGATATAGAGATATTTTCGCTGTGCGAGCATCATATGTTACCTTTTTATGGGAAAGCACATATCGGATATATACCAAAGGGATATATTACAGGACTGAGCAAACTAGCAAGAGTGGCAGATGTATTGTCTAGAAGATTACAGGTGCAAGAACGACTGACAAGCCAAATAAAGGAAGCTATCCAAAACGCTCTCCATCCTTTGGGAGTGATAGTTGTCATAGAGGCTCATCATATGTGTATGCAGATGAGAGGAGTACAGAAGCAGCATTCTCTTACTACGACATCAGACTTTGCAGGGGCATTTGAAAGAGAAAGTACAAGGCAAGAATTTTTAAATTTGATACGTTAAATAGTAAAAAAAAATCTATTTTTGTTTTTTGATTAATATAGTTTTGATAAGAGGGAATATATATAAATTTGTCGTTTTTGTAATGCTTGCTATTGTAGTGGGATGTTCTACCAAGAAAAATACACGTCTTAGCAGAGCATACAACAATACCACTGCAGTTTGGAATATCTATTTCAATGGCAAGGATAATATGGATAGGTGTGAGCAGAAAATAGAAAACTTGCCGGATGACTATCTTCACGATATCTCACTGTTTAAATCAACAAGCGATGCCGCTAGTCGTGCTGTGTCCAATGATGTGGAATACACAATTTCCAAAGCGACAAAACTGATAAAGAGCAAATCAATTGTAAAGAAGCCCAAAAGGAGGCGAGGGCGTATTACTCAGAGCTATAGGCGGTTGGCGTCTAAAGCTGAATATAACGAGTGGGTTGACGATGCTTATATTCTTCTTGGGAAGTCCTTCTACTATAAGCATAACTTTTTGTCCGCCTATGATTATTTTTCGTATGTATTGACAAGTTTCCCGGAGGACAAAACGGCTTTCGAAGCGCATATCTGGATGATGCGTTGTGATATTGAGCTAGATAGATATGTGGAGGCGGAGGAGAAATTTAAATACCTAAATGCAGATATTAATTTTCCTAGAAAGTATGCATCTGACTTGTTGTTGGCTCGTGCAAGAGCACTCCTAAAACAAGAAAAGTACAAAGAGGCGGAGGATATAATAACAGAAACGTTGGAGTTGCGAGGCTTGCCAAAACAGCTGCGAGCCAGGCTCCACTATATTCTGGCTCAACGATGCGAAAAAGACAATAAAGTAAAAGATGCTATAAGCAACTTTGAGAAAGTCGAGAAGTATAGTCAGGATTATACTATGACTTTCAATGCAAAACTGAGCATATTGAAACTGACAGGAGGCGAAAACCTTGACATGCTAGCAGAACAGTTGCTCAAAATGCTGGAAAAAGGCAAAAATAATATTTATCAGGATCAAATATATTTTGCACTTGGAAGCATTGCGATCAAACAGGGGAAGAAAGAACAGGCATTGGGGTATTTCAAAAAATCGGCATCTGTCAGTACCGATAACGAATATCAACGAGTAACATCATGTGTGAAAGTAGCAGACATGTACTTTGAGGAGGAAGATTATGACAACTCCTTCTTGTACTATGATAGTGCCGTAGTAGTGATGGATGAAACCTTTGAGGACTTTGATAAGATTTACAACAAATATAACAATCTTGATAGATTAGTATCAAATATGCAGATTGTCGCAAGGCAAGATAGTTTGCAAGGCATGGCAAGCCTGTCGGAATCAGAGCTTTATGCTATGTTAGATAATCTTATTTCAATTCAAACTCAAGAGGAGAATAGGATAAAACAACTTGCCCAGAGTGCCAATCAGCCTAGGTTTAGCCCTTTTGCGCATATTGGCAATCAGCAACTCGGAACAACAAGTGCGAATCAGAAATATACTTTTTATTTTTACAATCCCAATACTGTGTCGTATGGAAAAGCACAGTTTCAGCAAGCGTGGGGGCGAAGAGAATTGGAAGATAATTGGCGCAGAAATGAAAGGCATAGTGTCATTGTTGCAGATGAAGAAGTTGCAGATGCTAGTCGAGAAAACGATCCTAAAAAAAGGCAGTATTATCTTCAGGATATCCCGACTACCGACTCTATGCTAGAAAGGTCAAACAAAAAGATAATCAAGGCTCTGAATGAAGAAGGTCAGCTTTATGCAAACGAATTTGAGAACTTTGATAAAGCCGTAAATGTATACAAGGATATTATTCGTAGATGCCCAAATTCAGACACGGAGCTAGAGGCTATGTTTGCTATATACCGTATCGCAGAGAAAACAGAAAACGCCAGCCTGCGTGAAGAATACCGAAATATAATTTTGTCTTCTTATGCCGATTCTAAATATGCACAGTATATAAAGGATCCTGCATTTATGGACAAACATAATGAAGGTCTTGCGAGTATAAATAAATTGTACAAACAGGTGTTGTATCATTATGCCAATTCTGATTTTTCGTCTATTCCGTTGTTGGTGAGTCAGATAATGAAGGATGGTCCGGAATCGGACTTAATACCGAAGTTGAAATTTTTAGATGCCGTGGCTGAGGGGAAACGTGGCGACTGGGTGAAATTACAAGCAAAATTAGTCTCCTATGTAAAAGATTACCCTACAGAAGAGACAGCAGAACTTGCCGAGCACATAATAGCGTTGATGCAAGATAGTACTTACACCGACTACGAGCGATTAGTGGCATTAAGATATATAAACCACAAGATTCAAAATAAAGAATTGCTAGGCTCAGGAGAATTAGGGCAAGATCCGTATGGAGGTAAGTATAGCTACGACGAAGAGTTGTTTCACTATTATGTGTTGTCATATCCGGCAGATAGTGCAATTGATGAAAACCTTTTGAAGTTTGATATCGCAAATTTCAATATTGATAACTATCCTAGAAATGATTTTGATATAGAAGAGGCATGGCTGAATAGTACAACAAAGATGCTCGTCGTTAGGCCGATAGAGAATAAAAAAGAGTCTCTAAGATATTTTCATTCAATTATTAAGGACGAGAAAGTACTGAAAGCACTGGATGGAGCAAACTACCTTAACTTTGTTATATCTTCTTCTAATTATGACCAAATACTAGACGAACATTCATATACAGATTACCTGAGATTTTTTGCGAATAACTATAGTCGTTTTGTTGGTGCAAACTTTACCAAAGAAGATATTGCAAAGGAAGAGCAAAAACTTGTTGATGCCGACATAGCTCAAACAGAGCAAGAGAGAGGTTCTTATGTAGCGGTAGACGCAAGTGCTAAGCCAACAAGCTATACAATAGACCTAGGGGGCGAGAACTACTATGTCATAGCTATCGAAAATAGAAACTATAATACGAGCAATCTTAAAGGCATGCTCGACTCATACAATAAGAAAAACTATCCTGAAATTAAGTGGAACTACGAAGTGCTAAAACTAGATGGCAATGTACTGTTGGTAACAAAGTCGCTTAAGACCCTGCCAAAGGCTTTAGGATATTTTAGAGCAGTGATATCAGACCGAAGTCTCTCGAGTTATTTGTCCGGAACACCTCATAAGAACTTTATGATATCTGAAGATAACTGGGATATACTAAAGGACAGCAAGAATCTGGATAAATATATGGACTTCTTCCAAACTGAATATATCCCTCAAGTGCCTGCTTCAATAGCTACGACCGGAGTAGTAAAGGTTGATGTTGACTTGTCGGAGAATCCATACACCTTCAAAGACGGGGCACATTATCTTGACATAGTTGTTCCTGCAACAGGTTACGACGCGGGGGCATTGGAGGCAGTATTGAAAGTCTTTAATATTGAAAACAATGCTGGCAAATCGTTGACAATATCTACCGAAAATCTGGATGATCTCCGGATTATCATGAAAATAGGTATGTTCAAATCGAAGGATGAAGCTCTCTATTACCTGCGAATGATGATTAGAGAAAGGAGTATAAGGGAACAATTGATGATTACGACATTTAGGAATTTTGTAATCTCTACTGAAAATGATGCATTGTTCATGAAACGAAAGAATATCACGGAGTACATGGACTTCTACAAAGAAATATATCTAAAAGATAATCAGTAAGAAATATGTTGTTGGAGCTGCAAAACATTTCAAAAACATTTGGAGAGCAAAAGGTCCTGACAGACATATCGTTTTCTGTAGACGAAGGAGAAATTGTCGGTTTTCTAGGCTCCAATGGAGCAGGCAAATCTACAACAATGCGAATAATTACAGGGCTTCTTAATGCAGACGAAGGAGAGGTTAAAGTGCTGGGAGAGCCTGTCGGCAAAAACTCGATACGCACCCGAAATAATATCGGATATTTGCCAGAACACAATCCTCTTTACGCTGATTTATATGTCAAGGAATACCTGTCGTATGTAGCAGATAGTTATGACGTTCAAAATAAAAGCAAGCGAATTGCTGAAATAGTAGAGATGACAAATCTTACAAAAGAACAGCATAAGAAAATAGCCTCTCTCTCGAAAGGTTATAAGCAAAGAGTCGGATTGGCTCAGTCCTTAATTCATAATCCGCGAATATTAATCCTCGATGAACCAATGTCGGGGTTAGACCCCAATCAACTAGTGGAGATGCGCAGTCTAATACGCAATATCAGCAAGGGTAAAACGCTTCTTCTGTCGTCTCATATAATGCAAGAAATTGAGATGACATGTACTAGGGCATTGATAATAAACAAAGGCTGCTTAGTGGCCGATAATACTATAGAAAGACTCTCTGAAGTGAAACAAAAAAAGAATATTCTTGTTGAGTTTCTTTCGGAATTGTCAAGCGAAGACAAGGAGTTGTTTTCGAAGTTTGATGTTGCTAAGCAAGCAAATGGTAGTTACTTGTTTGTATCGGAGGCAGATATCAGGTCAGATATTTTTAGGATAGCATCTGCTAATAATCTTGTCATCATGACAATGGTGTTGCAAAAAAGCTCGCTAGAATCTTCTTTTATGCACCTTACAAGCAATTGACTTTGTTGCTTAACAAGAGCTTAAAATCTTTGCTCCTTCCGTGCTAATAGTTTTTTTTTACCTTTGTCGGTAAAACTGAATTAGTGGAAGCAATCAAAATAATTGAATATCTTGGAGTCCTTGTCTCCATTGTCTTTGTAATATTGGAAGTCAAGCAATCAATATGGCTGTGGCCTGCGAGCATTCTAGCCGCCCTTTGTTCCATATATGTATTTATGCAGTCCGACACTCCCTTAGTGTTTAGTACGGCAATGCAAGTTTATTTTCTTGTAGCCGCCATTGTCGGGTGGATCGTGTGGCATCGGAAAAGTACGAGTAAAGAAGGTGATGGCAAAGTTAAATTTCTAACAAGTAAGGCAAAGATATATATGGCAGTTTTGTTGGTGTTGTGTATAGTCGTTCCATGGTGTTTTAAGGCGGATCTAGGTTCGGCATTAACCTTAGACATGATAGTTAACGTGCTGTGTGCTCTTGCCACAATTCTGTTGATGCTGAAATAT
>JBKECW010000093.1:0-71190 GCA_047975005.1 Bacteroidales bacterium
CTTGCTCTTTTGTATATCTACCAAAGTAGCTGATGCACAGTCGGCTAGTACAGAAAAAAAGTTGCTGGGGTATTCATGCTGGAATTTATCCCCTGTCAGTATATAACGAGTTTATGTATGACGAAATTACAATGCGTGCAGAGCTTGGTTCTGGTTTTGCATGGTCGAGCGGAGGTGGTATAAAATCAAGCAATATAGAGCTGTATCCATCGGACTTTTAGCTCAGTATAATTTGTATAGCTCAATGATTTAGAAGGATTCACCGTAGGTGATATATTTTGTGAACATTTATACTTGCAGAACGTTCTGTAAGCATAGGTATTTCATTTTACAATATTATGGTAAAGAGACTATTTATATTTTCATTATTGCTGTCGAGTGTTGTCGTGAACGCACAGAAAAAGAATATCACATATTCCGGACAGCAATGGTTTCAGTACTACAATACCACTCAATTTTCCGACAGGCTAGCCCTGCATGCAGATATGGGTTTCAGGTGGCGTGAGCAGTTTCACAACAAATCTCAGTACTTGTTTAGGGCAGGGATGGGCTACTTATTGAATGATAGGATGGAAGTTGTTTTAGGTGCTGCACATTTTGGCGGATATGCGGCTAATGAATTGGTAAGCGGTGAGTGGCGCATGTATCAGCAGTTTCGGCTCAGAGGACATTTGTCGAGGTTCAAGATCTCGCATAGGTTTAGGCTTGAGGAACGGTTTTTCCACACCCTTGAAGGGAATGCCTTTTCTATTGATTATGAATCTTTTAACTTCCGTTTTCGCTATATGTTCAAGGTAGGTTTTCCCATTGCCAATCTACCATTTTTGGGAGAGGCATCTTCTCTTATATTGGAGTTAGGAGATGAGCTCTTACTCAATGCAGGCAAAGATATAGCCTACAATATCTTCGATCAGAATAGGATAATTGTCAGTCCGGTGATAAAATTTGACAATGCTTTGTCTTTGGCATTTTCGTGGAACAGTCAGTATGGAGCGGTCAATCTGCCTTCAACCTACGTGCATAGGAGTGTTTTTTGGTTTCAGATAAAGCACAAAATCAACGCACGGCGCAAAGCCTAGCCACCTCATCCCCTATCGGGTACTCCTCCTGCGAAGGAGGAGGGTTTTTTAATCCCCTATTTATCGATTAATTTAATTCATTAAACTCTAAACGATTCAACAATTAAACAAGGCTGCTCAGTTACATTCCCTTAACATTGTCGTGCTGTAAGGTTAATACGATTTTGTACCAAATGCCACAAAGGACATCCATGTCCTTTTATAGCTTTGTCGCTGAAAACAAAAAATAATTATTAACTCAAAAGAATATAGAAATGGACATGTTTTGTTATCAATGCCAAGAGGCTGCCAAAGGCGAGGGCTGTACAGTGAAGGGAGTTTGCGGAAAAACTCCCGAGGTATCTGCCTTGCAGGATTTGTTGGTATATGTGTGTAAAGGAATAAGTGTATTGTCACAGAGCGATAAGAGCAAAGAATTGACGGATGCCGATAAGTTTGTCGTCGACGCACTATTTGTTACCATCACCAATGCCAACTTCGACCCTGTGGCAATAATGCAGAAAATCAAGGAGGGTGTGGCACTCAGAGACCGTCTGCAAGCGGATGTTGATGCCGACCACTCTTCGTATGATTGTGTAACATGGTCTCCGAAGTCTGACGAGCATATAAGAGCCAAATCGGTGATGGTGGGTATTTTGGATTTGGAGAAAGACGAGGACAAGCGTTCATTGAAAGAGCTGGTGGTTTACGGCTTGAAAGGTATGGCAGCTTATGTTGAGCATGCTTTAAATCTTGACTATACACAGAAAGAGGTGTGTATGTTCATACACAAAGCCTTAGTAGCTACTTTGTCGAAGGACATAAGTGTTGACGAGCTTGTTGCCCTTGTTTTAGAATGCGGTAAATTTGGTGTTGATGCAATGGCACTACTCGACAGTGCCAACACAGGAAGTTTCGGCAATCCCGAGATGACAAAGGTGAATATCGGTGTTCGCAACAATCCGGGTATTCTTATCAGCGGGCATGATTTGAACGATTTGGAAATGTTGTTGGAGCAGACGCAAGGCACAGGTGTTGATGTGTACACACACAGCGAGATGCTTCCTGCCCACTACTATCCAAAATTTAAGAAGTACGACAATCTTGTTGGCAACTACGGCAATGCATGGTGGCAGCAAAAAGGAGAGTTTGAGTCGTTCAACGGTCCGGTATTGTTCACAACCAACTGTATTGTACCTACAATCAGGTCTTTTGCCGACAGAGTGTTCACTACGGGAGCATCGGGATTGGATGGAGCAACGCACATCACCGCCGACGAGAATGGGCATAAGGACTTTAGCGCAATTATTGCAAAAGCCAAAGAATGTCAGCCTCCAACGGAGATTGAGAGCGGCGAGATAGTCGGAGGATTTGCACATGCACAGGTAACAGCATTGGCAGACAAAGTGCTGGAAGCCGTTAACAACGGCGATATAGGCAGATTTGTAGTTATGGCAGGTTGCGACGGACGTAGCAAAAAGCGTTCATACTACACCGACTATGCACAGGAGCTTCCCGGCGATTCGGTTATCCTTACGGCAGGGTGTGCCAAATACAGATACAACAAATTGGAGCTTGGCGATATAGGCGGCATCCCGAGAGTGCTTGACGCCGGACAGTGCAACGACAGCTACTCCTTGGTGAGAATTGCCCTGACGCTTAAAGAAGCTCTTGGCTTGAAAGAAATAAACGACTTGCCTATCGTCTACAACATTGCGTGGTATGAGCAAAAGGCTGTCATCGTTCTTCTTGCACTCTTGTATCTTGGAGTTAAGAATATCAAGTTAGGACCTTCGCTTCCTGCGTTCTTGTCGCCCAATGTGGCAAAGGTGTTGGTAGAAAACTTCGGGCTGTCTACTATTTCAGATGTAGAAACAGATATGGACTGGACAATGAACACCTCGGCAATATTGGAAGAGTCAAGCTATTAATATCAATAATTAAAAAAAAAGGTCGTTGTCCGTATAAAAATCGGAGGTGCTTTGTAGACTATACTCTCAAACAACGACCTTTTTTCACCTTTGGCAGGTCTCATTAATGACTGAGACAAGCATCTCGACACTTGGGTTAATGTGCCTTATGACAATCTGAGCTTGCTCGTAAAACGGTCTGCGCTCTGCTAGTTTACTCTCTGCAACGCGCATTAATTCTCTTTCGTTTAAATCTTTTATTATTGGTCTAGACGTTTTTGATTTTATCAGTCTACGCACCAACTCGGAGATAGGAATATCAATAAACACAACCATCCCAGAACTGTTCATTAAATTCATATTATCACCAAAACACGGTACTCCTCCACCTGTGGCAATAACAACGTTGCTAAACTCACAAACCTCCTTCAACGCCTTACACTCTCTTTCTCTAAAACCTTCTTCGCCGTACTTCTCAAAAATCTCAGATATACTTTTGAAATTTCGATTCTCTATAAATTTGTCCAAATCTATAAACTCAAAACCTAAGGCCTTTGCCAGACCAAGACCAAGAGTTGATTTGCCACACCCCATAAAACCGACAAGAAATATTGCTTTACTGACACTACTCATCACCAAAATCAATAGTTAGTTGTTCGGGCTCGTCATCATTAGGCATTTCTATGTGTCGAGGCCTATTAACTTCAAAAGGAATATCATCAGAAGCATCTATCTTATCGTCATCATCTTTCTCTTGGGCAGGGCTTATATCTGTTATTGTACTTATTTCAAACATAGAGATTCTTTTTCCCCGTGCCTTGTCAGACTTAACTCCTATAAATTCTTCAACATCCACGACCATTTCAGGACGATTTTCATCCTTTCCTCCGAATACAATTTCAAACTGAGGATTAAGATTAAAGGAATACTCTAATAGTCGACTCTCCTGATTATCGCCTATCACCACGACAGGCTTATTTGCAGGCGAATCAGGATAAAATCTTTTTATGTAGCAGTACCCTTGATCGGCATCGTAGAAAGCTAAAGATACAAGCATACTTCTATCATACTTGCCGATATACAAGATATCCGGGTCGAAGTGCACTGCCAAATCTGCATTATACAACTGATAATAGCCCGATTTATACAAAACAAATATCAAGTCATCGCCTGAAAATTCGCCAATAAACTCCCCTCGTTTATCGACATTCAAGCGGCTCACTGCTCTGTCAAACCAGAGTCTTCGCCCACCAAGAGTAGAGTTTCCTCTATTTTTCAAAGATACCTTGTAAACCTCGTTTTTAGAAACGACATTACCCATAGAGCTTCTATTCTTTATAGTCAGTTGACTTAGGTCAACATCGAAGACCAGCTTTTTTAATCGTGGTTTTGCTTTTAGTAAGACCTTAAGCACTTCTGCCTCTCCGTTGGGATTTGCACTAAAGTATAATATTTTTGAATTTGTTTTGCCCTGAGTTAGGTCATATTCTTTATCGCGAGTAACACCTGTAACGAAAAATCGTTTCATGTACGTTCCTCCACTGCGTCCATCTCTATAAACGACGTTATATATGGTACGTTTATCATTCTTGCGAAAAACAGCGACATGTATAATATCTTTTCCGATAAATGATTTTTCGCTTATTTTGGTTACAAAATAAGTACCATCCCTGCGAAAAACAATAATCTCGTCTATATCTGAGCAATCACAGATAAACTCAGCTTCATTCTTTTTAAGCCCTGTACCCATAAAGCCCTCTTCGTAGTCAACATAAAGTTTAGCATTGGCAACGGCAACTTTTGCAGCAACTATATTCTCAAAATTCCGTATCTCAGTGCGTCGCTCCCTACCCTTTCCATACTTATCTTTTATCCTCAGGTAATAGTCTATTGTATATTTTACGATGTGCTCAAGATTATAGTCTATCTCTTTTATCTCTTCCTCGAGTCGAAGGATATGATCATCAGCTTTGTCCGAGTTAAACTTGAGTATGCGCCCCATCTTTATCTCCATCAGCTTCATAATATCATCACGAGTAACTTCCCTAATCAGCTTTGGTTTCCATGGCTCAAGGCGCTTGTCGATGTGGGCTACTGCCTCGTCCATATTTTTACTATCCTCAAACCCCTTGTCTTTATATATGCGTTCTTCGATAAATATCTTCTCCAAACTCGAAAAATGCCATTGCTCCTGCAATTCGCCCTTTCTGATTTCCAATTCTTTGGTTAGTAGAGCCTGTGTTTGCTCGGTACAGCGACGCAATATCTCCTTAACACCCATAAACACAGGCTTATCGTCGACGATAACGCAGGAGTTGGGCGATATAGACACCTCGCAGTCCGTAAAAGCATATAGGGCATCAATCATCTTATCGGGGGATATACCCGATGCCAGACTTATGACAATCTCCACATTTTCGGCAGTGTTGTCATCTATCTTCTTGATTTTTATCTTCCCTTTTTCGTTTGCCTTGATTACCGATTCAATGACAGAGGTCGTGGTCTTGCCAAATGGCAACTCCGTAACAACAAGTGTGCGGGGGTCCTGCTTTTCAATCTTGGCTCGCACCTTCACATTGCCACCTCGCAATCCGTCGTTGTACTTCACAACGTCGACCATGCCCCCACCCGGAAAATCAGGATATATCTCAAAATCTTCTTTTTTCAGATAAGCTATCGAGGCATCTATCAGCTCTATGAAGTTATGTGGCAATATCTTACATGCCAAGCCTACGGCAATACCCTCCACTCCCTGCGCTAACAACAAAGGAAATTTCACAGGTAGCGTCAAAGGCTCTCGCTTACGACCGTCGTAGGACATCTGCCAATCGGTAGTCTTAGCGTTAAACAAAACCTCTAAGGCAAATTTCGACAAGCGTGCCTCGATATAACGAGGTGCTGCCGCTCCATCACCGGTAAAAACATTACCCCAGTTACCCTGCGACTCCACAAGTAGCTCCTTCTGACCAATCTGTACCAGAGCATCGCCAATAGATGCATCGCCATGTGGGTGATATTGCATAGTCTGCCCGATGATGTTTGCTACTTTGTTGAAACGCCCGTCATCCATCTCCTTCATAGAGTGCATAATACGCCGCTGTACAGGCTTCAAACCATCATTTAGATAGGGCACTGCACGCTCCAATATTACATAAGAGGCATAATCCAAGAACCAGGTGCGATACATCCCAGTGATATACTTCACATCCTCCTCACCCTCAGTGTTAGTAATATCTTCTACCAAATTTTTATCTTTATCCTCGCTCACTTTTCTTTGTTTTATTTTTCTACCTCATCTTTCTCTACCACCAAGTTGCCAATGATAAACTCCTGACGTGTAGGTGTATTTTTTCCCATATAGAATGTCAGTAAATCACTCACCG
This sequence comes from Bacteroidales bacterium, assembly GCA_047975005.1. Lineage (GTDB taxonomy): Bacteria > Bacteroidota > Bacteroidia > Bacteroidales > Prolixibacteraceae > JBKEAJ01. Next base: position 6,352 of record JBKECW010000093.1, read on the forward strand.
ACTGATGTTTCTTTAGCTGCACAGGCTCAAGGCGCATGTCTTCGCCTATAAAATGCTTGAACTCGTCTGGCGAAATCTCTCCAAGTCCCTTAAAGCGTGTTATCTCGGGCGTCTTTACTTCATTGATTGCCGAAACCCTCTCCTCTTCGGTGTAGCAGTACCTCGTTTCTTTCTTATTCCTAACCCTAAACAGGGGAGTTTGTAAAATATACAAATGCCCTTTCCTTATCACCTCCGGGAAAAATTGAAGGAAGAACGTTATCAGTAGCAAACGAATGTGCATACCGTCAACATCGGCATCGGTAGCTATTATAACACGGTTGTAGCGTAAGCCTTCTATGCCGTCCTCAATATTCAGTGCCGCCTGCAACAAATTAAATTCTTCGTTCTCGTAAACAATTTTCTTGGTCAACCCAAAAGAATTCAGTGGTTTGCCTTTTAGGCTGAATACCGCCTGCGTCATCACATTGCGAGACTTGGTGATTGAGCCACTTGCCGAATCACCCTCAGTAATAAATATCTCTGCGTTCTCCTTATTCTCCTTTGTTGTGTTGAAATGTATGCGACAGTCGCGCAATTTCTTGTTGTGCAAACTGACCTTTTTGGCACTCTGACGGGCAAGTTTCTTTATCCCTGATATTGCCTTACGCTCCCGCTCCGACTCGGTTATCCGCTTGAGCAAGCCTTCGGCAACTTCCGTATTTTTATGCAGAAAGTTATCTAACTCCTTCTGTATAAAATTAGTAACAAAAGTCTTAACCGTCGGTCCATCAGGACCCACATCCTTAGATCCCAGCTTAGTCTTGGTCTGCGACTCAAACACCGGCTCCTCGACCTTAATGCTTATTGCCGCCATGATGGATGCTCGTATGTCAGATGCTTCGTAGTTCTTATTGTAGAAATCCCTGACAGTCTTTACAACTGCCTCTCTAAATGCCTGTAGATGAGTGCCGCCCTGTGTGGTATGCTGCCCATTGACGAAAGAGTAATAATCTTCGCCGTAGTGGTTGCTGTGGGTGATGGCAATTTCTATATCCTCGCCTTTCAGATGGATAATCGGATAAATTGGCTCTTCGTCAAGATTGTCTTCCAACAAATCAAGAAGCCCGTTTTTAGAAATATACTTCTCGCCGTTAAACTCCATAGTAAGTCCGGCATTGAGGAAGGTATAATTCTTCATCATATTCTCCACATAGTCAGACACGTAGCGATATGACTTGAATATACCGCCGTCGGGTTCAAACTCAATAAAAGTGCCGTTAGTCTCACTTGTTGGCGATACAGGCTCGTCGCGAATGACCGCCCCGCTGTCGTACTCAACCTCTTTCACTTCGCCATTCCTGAAAGATTTAATGAGAAACCTCGTTGACAAGGCATTTACCGCCTTGATACCCACACCATTAAGCCCTATCGACTTTTTAAACGCTTTGGAATCGTACTTCCCTCCGGTATTGATTTTCGACGATACGTCTACCACCTTGCCAAGCGGAATGCCTCGCCCATAATCACGCACAGAGATACGGTTTTCGTTGATGTCGACTTGTATCTTCTTACCATTGCCCATCATAAACTCATCGATAGAGTTGTCGAGCACTTCTTTAAGAAGAACATAGATACCGTCGTCGTTTGCCGAACCATCGCCCAGCTTCCCGATGTACATACCGGGACGAAGCCGTATATGCTCTTTCCAATCTAAGGTCTTAATAGAGTCTTCCGTATAAGTGCTTTCCTGAATATTCTGTTCTGCCATGAAGTTATTCTTTGTACTAGGCACAAAGATACAGAATTTTGCTATTCTGTAAGAGTTTTTTTATCAACAGACTTTAACCCACACCGTAAACTAGTAGCACTAGTTGTCTATGCGCTATTATTAATAATATCTACTTTGCATACTTCCACTTTCTCACATAAAAAAAGCATAATCCAAAGGATATTATAATCAATGATGGAATAATAAGATTTATCAACTGCCACTTTATTTTTTGCTCCCGAACCTTGACTCTGTTCAATAGCCTTATTTGCAACGCTTTCCCTCGCAGCTCCATAACCCTCTCATTTCCTGCCATATACTGAACTATATTTAATCCAAAGTCCTTATTTGCAAATGTTTGCTGAGAGTATCGATCATAACCTAGCGGGAAAACTTGAGGTCTACCGTCATCTGTCACAGTGAGTTCATTTAACAGAAAATCTCCGTCTGATATGACAAGTACCTTTGCAGAGTCGCTCTTTTCCTTGAAGCTGTTGGCTCGCTTTCCATATTGACTAATTGGACGGTTCTTAAATGCCGACGTAAAAACCCCCTCTGCCAACACTGCTGTTGGGACGTACGACAGGTTAAACAACTCTCCGACAGAGGGCTGATATATGCTTGACAATGAAACCACAGCAGGAGTATTCACCATGCGAGCATTCGACGAAGAGGTCATAAGCACATGTCGACGCGCACCTATTGCTCCCCCGACAGTGTCAATACTACTGACAAATTCGCCTTTTACCTTACCAAGGTTTCGACTGATAGGACTATCAGCCGATGGCGACAGAAGAGGAGAGTAGTGCCACGAGGCAGGCACAAAGTTAGGAGTATCTCCTTTGGCAGCAATATTTACAGGCAGCTTAAGACACTCGACATCTTGCATCAGATTATAATTGACCCTAAATCCATATCTAAACAGCTGATCTTGTAAGTTTATATCGTTTGGAAATGCTATAGCACTATACCCCTGCGACAGCGAATCGAGGTCTATACGCACAGGATCCAACAGGAAGATAATATTTCCTCCGTTCATCAAGTACTGATCTATTATGAACTTGTCATGCTCTTCAAATGCTTCCTGTGGTCCGTTCACTATCAAGACATCAATATTTTTGCCGTAATTCCCCACCCTGTTTATATCGATGTACTCGACCTTGTAATTAATGTCAGCAAGCGCCTGCGCAAAATCAGCCGTTTCCATTTCGGCTGCCTCACCATAGCCTTCCAAGAAGGAAATATTGTATTTTTTGCCTGACTTCAAGGCACTTATCGCAGACGAAAATTCATATTCCAGAGTTTCCATGGAATAATTCAAGTTTTCCTCGGCATTAGCACCTGGCACCTGCTTGAGAAGATTAACTCCAACTCTTTCATCTCCAATGGTAACTAGAGCACCCGGCACAATAGTTTGAGTCTCAAAACCATCATCTTTGTTAATGTTAAGGTTTACGGCTTTTATACCGTACGAATTCAAATCTTGCAAGGTTTTGTCAAAAGACTTCGTCGAATAGGGGTCAATGAAATTGACTACTATATTTCCATTTGCATAGGCTTTATAATCATTCAGCTTATCTTTTACAGCCCTTTGCAAAAATTTCATATTTACGGGCATCTCACCATCAAGAAACACATCAATATACACTTTATCGTCGACACCTCTAATCAACTCTTTTGAAATTTGAGATATGGAGTAACGATTTTCAGACGTTAGATCCCATCTAAAGACAGGTGTATTGAAGAAAGTAATAACAAGAAGAAGAAAAATAGAATATACGGCGGCAATATTCCTCCACTTCTTGCGGAGCACTCTCCCGTTTTGCAAGTTACATGTCGCCAACAACAGAAACAATAGAGCGGTAGCGATAAAATAAAAAACATCTCGGCTATCCACCACTCCGCGACTAATAGACTGATAATGAGAATTGATACCTAGCAACATCACCCACTCCTTTATTGAGGAAGAGACGTCCATGTATCCGATAAAGTCTAAACCTATATATCCAACAAAACAAGCAACGACAGAAAGAGTAAAAGCAATTGCCTGATTATCCGTCAGCCCCGAGCAGAAGACCCCTATCCCTGCATATATCGAAGCCAAAAGTATAAGTCCGATGTATGATCCCCATGTTGCTCCGACATCAACACCTCCGGTGTCAGACCCTAACATATAGACCGTTAGAAAGTATAACAAGGTAGGAAAGATACATAATGCGGCAAGTACCATGGCACTAAGGTATTTAGCAAGCACTATACTAAAATTGCTAATTGGTCGGGTTTGTTGCAGTTCTAGCGTTCTCTGTTTTTTCTCTTCTGCAAGGAGCTTCATTGTAATTGCGGGAATCAAAAATAAGAACAACCAAGGCGCAAGATCGAAATATCCATCAATTGAAGCATACCCACCATCGAACACATTATAAACACCCGAGAACACCCATAAGAACAAGGCGGATATTACGAGGAATACAATCACTACAAGATACCCGGTAAAGGATCCGAAAAACTGTGTAAGCTCTTTTTTAAGAATTGCAAACATTTAAATTGCGTTGAAAGTTAAAAAATTCAATACAAAGATAGCTATATCTTGTCGAATATCAGGAGTAACTCCAGCAATCTAGCACACAGCGCCATAGCTAGAAGTCAGACTTCCATGTTTCAGGCTTACATGCAAACTCCGAGACAACACTCAGAGACTTTGCTATAAAAGATGGATGAGTCTACTGCTCTCCACCGAGGTCATCGCTATAAACAGCACCTATCAGATTGCGCATATTGTATGTTGACGACATAGTTTGCCCATACGCTCCGGCTGACAATACCGCCAATAAATCACCTCGCTTGCATGCTGGCAAATATAAGTTTTCTGCAAAAACATCGGATGACTCGCAAATAGGCCCCACAACGTCATATTTATCAGAGTGGTCAGACTTTGCCGTCAGTGCCAATATTTTATGATATGCCTGATAGAGGCTAGGACGAGCAAGGTCGTTCATTCCTGCATCGACAATGAGAAATTTCTTGTCAATGCCGAGTTTCGTGTACAACACCTTTGTTATTATACTCCCACATTGCCCCACAATAGAACGCCCAAGCTCGAAGTGTAGCTGCTGTCCATTGCGTAAATGCAAGTTCTTGTTGAAGGTGCCAAAATATCCTGCAAAATTAGGTATCGGATTCTCAATAGGATTGTGATAGTCTATACCAAACCCTCCGCCAACATTGATGTGCTCTAGATGGAAACCCTTGTCATCAAACCATTCGCGAATCCCATTAACTTTGAGGCTTAAATTTTTAAAAACGTCAATATCTGTAATTTGCGACCCCGCATGAAAGTGTATTCCTTTTAGCTCTATGTGTTCGAGCGATTTGAGTTTGCGCCCTACCTCATCAAAGTCCTTATGGTTAATGCCAAATTTGTTATCTTTTAATCCGGTAGTGATATATTTGTGAGTCTTAGGGTCTATATCAGGATTTATTCTGATTGCAATAGGGGCAACCTTCCCCATAGATTCTGCAATATTATTAATCACCTCTATCTCGGGAATAGACTCGCAATTAAAAGAAAAGATGTCATTAGAAAGAGCAACACGTATTTCTTCATCAGTCTTCCCTACTCCGGCAAAGGCTATTTCTCGACCGTCAAGACCTTGCTTTACGCAATGAGCGACCTCGTTGCCGCTAACACAATCAGCACCTATACCTTTAGCAAATATGCGATTAAGTATTTTCTCGTTATTATTTGCTTTTATGGCATAGTGAACGATATAATTATCATACTTATCTCGTTCTTTTGTCAGCTCAGACAAGGTTTGTTCCAACAAGTCTAAATCGTAGAAATAAAACGGTGTGTTAATGCCGCCAAATCTCTCAATATACTTAACATCAATCATATTACGCCTTATTTAGCAAAGATTCTGACAACCTGCGAAGTGTATCGACTTTGTCTTTAGCCGGTATTAAGACAGAAATATTATGACTACTTCCGCCGAAGGAAATCATCCTGATATTAGTATCTTTAAGTACCGACAACACCTCTTGCGCCACACCCGTACTCTCTGTAATATTATTGCCCACTAGACACACAATGCTGTAATCGTGTTCAACAACAACCTCGCCTAATGCCTCCAGTTCACTAACAATGCCATCAAGGTGCTTTGTATTGTCAATTGTCATAGAGACTGCTACCTCCGAAGTTGTTACCATGTCAATGGCAGTTTTGTAATTGTCGAACACTTCAAAGATGCGCTTCATAAATCCATATGCCATAAGCATTCGTGCAGAGCGAACCTTCACGGCTGTTATTCCATCTTTTGCTGCGACAGCCTTTATGCCTGTACGTGTCGTATTGCTATTGATTACAGTACCTCCATCCTGCGGGTTCATAGTGTTCTTCAGCCTGACTGGGATATTTTTTTCTTTGGTAGGAAATACGGTTTGAGGATGGAGTATTTTTGCTCCAAAATATGCCAATTCCGCAGCCTCAACAAACGACAGCTCATCTATCTTCATTGTCCCCTCAACATATCTAGGGTCATTGTTATGAAAGCCATCTATATCTGTCCATATTTCTACCTCATCAGCCTCTATGGCTCCTCCTATAAGTGTAGCTGTATAGTCACTACCACCACGTTGCAAGTTGTCTATGTCGCCCTTGTCGTTCCTGCATATAAATCCCTGTGTAATAAAGTAGTCGATATCATCAGAAATATATTGCTTTATATTTTCGGCTATAAATTTAGAATCTGCAAGTTTATCATTGTCAATTTTCATAAACTCCAATGCAGGAATTAGTTTTACCCTGAATGCATTTTCCTCCATCAACAGGGTAAACATATTCGTAGACATCAATTCGCCTTGTGCTACTATTATATTTTCTGTACTTTCAGTGTAAGGCGAATTGATAACGCTGTCAATTGTATTAAATATGTCGTCTATAATATTCTTGGCTGTCTTTTTTTTGCATTCATCTGAATAAAGTTCGTCAATTGTTGAGTAGTATTTACTTTTAAGACCTTCTGCTAGACTTTTGCCTTTCGCCGCATCGCCATTTTTTATGCACTCTCCTATCTCAACTAAGGAGTTTGTAGTGCCGGACATAGCTGACAACACAACAATCTTTCTATTAGAGTCAGTGATTAATATATTCATTACAGATTTCATCTGCACTGATGAACCCACCGATGTTCCGCCAAACTTTAATACTTTCATTTTTTTCTTGATATATTCAGATTTTTAGATATTAAATTTAAGCCCAACGACTTTATTAAACTGCGACAAGGCTATTTAAAAAAAACAAGTTACAAAACTAATAAACATAAGGATTCCAGAATGCATAAATGCATAAAATCATTGTTAATTTATTTATTCATTGTCAGCATCGTTCGATATTGTCGGAAACGAAATCCCATACCTCACTATAATGATACGCAAGACTATAACAAAAGTAATTGGGACAAACTGAGTAATGCCATAAGGAGCTCCGATATAATACAAAATCATATACATAGCCCCTCCAACAATACTGACAGTCGCATAAATTTCTTTTCTGAATATTATTGGGATTTCATTAACAAATATATCTCTGATAATACCGCCCATACACCCTGTAACCGTCCCTAGAATAATGCAACTTATGACAGAGAATTCGCTCTGAATACCCACCTCAACTCCAACAACTGTAAACATAGCCAAACCTATAGTATCAAAAACCATTAAGGGTTTTAGCAGCCGATTAAGCTTCTTTCGATAGATAATTGCAAATATACTTCCGGCTAGTATAGCATAAGTATACATTGTATCCTCCAGCCAAAAGACTGCTTTGTTTGCGAGTATGTCTCGTGTTGTTCCTCCGCCTACAGCCGTAACAAAACCTATTATCAAAATACCAAAGGCATCAAAGCGTTTTGACATTGCTGTCAGTGCTCCTGATATTGACATTGCAAATGTACCGACCACAAATATAACAGTATAAGCTATCTCTATAGAATCCATTATTTTTTTTTGACGGCACAAATGTAATGAAAAATACGTGTCGCACACCGTATTCAATGTGCTTTATACTGATTCTCGACTCTCGGAGACGTCTATCTTGTTCAAATAGTGAGCGTATATGTGTTTTATTTTGGCTCGAAGGTTATTATCGGGATTATCATCTCCTCCATCGACACGCCTCCATGCTGAAAGGTGTCTTTATAATAATTGGCATAGTAATTATAATTATTTGGATATGCCAGAAAATCGCTATTCTCGGCAAAGATATATGAGGAACTAACGTTTCGTGCAGGCAAAAATGCCTCTTTAGGACGATGTACATCAAATACTTTCTTGGCGTTGTAGGCAAGATTTTTTCCTAATTTATATCTCAGGTTGGTGTTGGTTTCTCTATCGCCAACGACCTTAATAGGGTTATCAACCCTGATAGAACCATGATCGGTAGTTAAGACCACCTTCACTTTCTCACCGGCAAGGCGTTTCAGCAAGTCTAGCAAAGTGGAATTTCTAAACCAACTATTAGTCAGAGACCTGTATGCTTTCTCGTCATTAGCAAGCTCCTTTATCATCTCCATTTCAGTGCGCGCATGCGACATAATGTCTACAAAATTGACTACCAATACGGACAAATCATTGGAAAGAATACTTTTCATATTGCCAAGTATTCTACCTCCAGCTTTGATATTTGTTATTTTGTCAAAAAACAGTGTTTCCGTACGGCGGAACCTCTCTAACTGCTTACGCAACAAGGCTTCTTCGTGTTGATTTTTATGTCCGTCATTATCATCATCCTCCCACATCTCGGGATATATACGCTCTATCTCCGAAGGCATCAATCCTGCAAAGATAGCATTGCGGGCATACATGGTCGCAGTGGGCAGAATACTTGTGTAAAGTCCTTCGTCTATAGTACGGTAATAAGGACTGAGAGCCGAACTAATTGTACGATATTGATCGTAGCGCAAATTATCGATTACCAACATAAACACCTTGTCGCCATTGTCCAACAAAGGGAATACCTTTTTCTTTAACAAGTCATGCGACATGAGAGGACGCTCTGAATCCTCATCTTTAAACCACGACAAGTAATTACGTCTAATAAAACGGCTATATGCATGATTAGCACTCTCCTTTTGCATCTTTAACACTTCGTCCATTGTCGACTCCTGCGTACTACTCAGTTCAATCTCCCAATGTACGAGTTTTCGATAAAGATTCTTCCAATCTTCCATACTCATATTGTCGGAAATTTCCATACCTATTTTTGTAAACTCCGACTGATAGGCAGAAGTTGTTGCTTGCGTAACTAGTTTATCTTGGTCAATATTCTTCTTAATTGTAAGAAGTATTTGTTTCGGGTTTACAGGTTTTATGAGATAATCGGCAATTTTCGAGCCTATTGCCTCCTCCATTATCGTCTCCTCCTCGCTTTTGGTTATCATCACAACAGGTATATCCGGTTTTATCTTCTTTATCTCTCCAAGTGTTTCGATACCTGTCATTCCCGGCATATTTTCGTCTAGAAAGATAATATCAAAATACTCGTCTTTTACTATATCCAGTGCGTCGTGTCCGTTCATTGCCGTCGCAACCTCGAAGTCTTTCTGTGTCAGAAATAAGATGTGAGCTTTCAATAAATCTATCTCATCATCTACCCATAAGATTTTTGTTTTATTCGCCATTTTGATTTTTTTAGTTTTATCTATATCAATACAACTGTTTTTTTATTATTTAAGTATAATCACTCTGTTTTTTTGTTTCTCATTACTCTAAATCCACATAATTATGACCATTTTATGAGTGTTTTGTTTAAAATCTTGAGTACTTTTGCAAGAAATAATAGAATATCAAAGCATTAAATTGTGTTCAGAGAGCATCCTTTTTAATTGTATCTGATGAATTATAAATCGAAATACAAACCAATGAGAAACTTGCATCTAATAACGCTTTTAGCAATAGCTATACTGTCATCTTGTAGCACAAACAACAATAAGCCCAAAACTGAAAACATTGTATCACATGACAATATAACAGTCGTAACCAACCCCAAAAAAGGAATAAATCCGTATCCAACGTGGGCAATATTCCCCGACAACAGCAAGAAAATCAGGCGTATAGTAATGAATGTCACTCTAGGAACACCCGATTCTCTGCCAACCGCACACTGGGACTACTGCGATCATATCAATATCTTACGCACAGGCGGTGTAAATGGAGAATTGAAAGGATATGAGATTGGTAGAATGCTCACTCCCTACGGAAGCGTTTACAGTAAGGGATGGAAATTTAAGTGGTCTGCAGATGTTACAGACTTTGCCGACATATTGCGCGACAGCGTGGAGATCGAATATATGCACTCAGGATACGAGCCAACGACAGTCGGTTGGTCTTTAACAATAGACTTCGACATCACCTATGGCGAACCACACATTGAGCAGCTAGGAATGGACAAACTATGGTATGGCAACTTTGTATACGGTGACTCTACCAATCCCTTTGAGGAGCAAGTGAAACCCTATGAGTTTACTATGCCCGAAGGTGCAGAAATAGCACGAGTAAGATTGCAACATACTGGTCATGGAATGGACAGAATACGAGGCTGCAGCGAGTTTTGCAGTCGTTGGCGCAGAATTTACCTCGACAACAACATTGCACAAGAAAAAGATTTGTGGAAGAATTGTGGCGACAACCCACTCTATCCCCAAGGCGGAACATGGATATTCGACAGGGCGCTATGGTGTCCCGGCGACTTGCAAGAACCCGATATCATCAACACATACCCATCGCAAGGTGATAAACACTTCATAAAAATGGAGATGGAACCATATCAGGCGGAAAACGTAAAGCAACCAAAAGAAAACATAAGATCGATGATTTTCTACTATTCTGCTCCTAAAAATCAAAACGACGTGTTGCTCGAAGAAATTCTAAAACCCAATAAAGACCCATTCTACAATAGGCTGAACCCTGCCATCAACAATCCAAAAATAAAGATCAGAAACCTTGGCAGTTCACCGCTTACCAGCCTGACTATCAAATACTACTTCCTAGCAGATGGACAAAGATACAGCGAAAGCGAATATCAGTGGACAGGCAACTTGGCATACTACGAAAGCACAGTCATTGACCTGCCCGGAGTGATATACTACGACAAAAACAGGCAAAATTCCTTTGAGGTAGAGTGCTTACTACCTAACGGACAAACAGATGCATGGAAAGGCGACAATAACAAAACGGCAGACTTCGACCCACCAATGGAGATGCCCAATAAATTTGTTATCCAATACAAAACCAACGCCACTCCCGAGGAGAACTTCATAGAGCTGAGAGACGAGAATGACAACCTGATATACAGCAAGATGCCACAGGATGTTGAACCAAACACTATATACAACGACACCATAACGATGCCTAACGGCGTTACAGGCGGCGAGCTAATACTTATAGACACCGCCGGGCAAGGTCTGGAGTTTTGGTATCTGACAGAACAGGGCTACGGCTTCTTGAGAGTGCTAGACATGAGTGGCAGAATGATTCACGAGTTTGAGAAAGACTGTGGCGACGGAGAGAAGCTGGCATTTAGTGTCTCCGATTCCTTCAACGTAGACAAATTAGAACCTCAATACTCTTTCACTGTATTCCCTAAACGAGTAAAGGACAAGTTTGTAATCAATATTCACTCCGACACTCCCGACTCTGAGCTGGAAGTCCGTTTCCTTCAGTTTGGCGAAACTATAAAATCATACAAGTATCAAAAGATTGATAAAGACGAGTACGAATACAATATTGACGACATTGGCGACGGACGATACATAGTAGAAATATTCGTCGACGGCGAAAGGAAATTCAAAACACGGATTAATAAGAGTAAGTGAGACAAGCTCTGGTTAAATGATACAAGCACAACATGCTACAGAAGATAAAATATCTATACAGTATTGCTATACTATTTGGCATATCTAGCTGCATCAACAGCGAGACGTTCGACACCGATAAGATCTCCGAAGATATCGAGATTGACAATTTTGGACTTATCCTCAAACTAGCAAGAGCAGACCTTACCCTAGGCGATATTTTCCCGGCAACGAGCGATACCGTGCAATATTACACCGACGCAGATGGCAACGAACGAATTGCATTTTATATTGAAAAAGATGAGATTGCATCATACGGATTAGAAAATATCCCTAAACTCCAAAATGCTCCTTCCATCACGACAATCGTCCCTTTCACTGGGCTAGGCGGGAGTACAACAACAAACCTAGACATCCCTCTTGATATAGACGGGATGAGTGTGGCAAACATTGATGGAGAACTAAATATTGAGATTACATACTCCGACATGTCTAGTGCTGTTGATGTCACACTTTTGTTTAGCAGCTCCGAGAGCAAGCCAAACTCATTTTCGCTTACTATTCCTCAAAATAGTGGCAACATAACAAAATCAGCTCGTCAAAAGCTAAAAACCAATGAACTTGGGAATATTCCTATACAAATAAGTATCTCTATGCCTGCCGGCGCTAGCTCGACACAGCCAGGAAAGGTCGAAATAAGACTCAGCCACACAAAGCTGTATTCTATAACAGGGATAATTAACAACTTCAGCACCGACATCCCAAACGAAAGGTTTAACCTCGACTTCGGACAACTAGGAGACTTTAGCGATGGCATTAAGTTCTTTGAACCCAGTGTTATATTACCAATATCGAACAATACTAATCTGTCGGGCAACGCCGCTGTTAATCTCTCTGCAAAGATGAGCGATGGTTCTACTCGCCCGATAGAAATATACAAGCCCTTAACATTCGAATCGCATACCGAAGAAATAACAATAGACCCATCAAACTCCAATATAACAGACTTTGCAGATGGCTCTTCAATACCTCAATACATAGACGCGGACGGCAAGGTCAGCTTACACTCAAACGGAGCCATCGTCGAAATGAACGAACAAAGCCGATTTACAATCGGCTGCAGAATACAACTACCGTTGAACATTGCAATAAACTCCTCCCACAATGTAGACACTTTAGACTTAGACAACAATATACCTAACGAACTTACCGCGGCAACTTTGGGCATAAACTCTATCAGCGAACTACCCGTAAACGCTACCATCCTACTAGGACTGTACGACGAGGAAACAAGCACAGTGCTAGACTACGTTGAAGCAGGCATTATAGATGCTGCGCCAGTAAACATGAATGGTATAGTAGAAACTCTTATTGAAGAGAAAAAGGACATTAAACTTAGTCCCGAAGAGCTAAAAAATTTGAAAGATGCCGAAAAAATAATCATTCGTTTAAAACTTCTCAGCACTGACTACGACAAGGCTCAGAATGTTGTACTGCTAGCTGATTACAAGCTAAAATTTGACATCAATATAAAGGGAAAATTAAAATTAGAGCTATAAGACTGTGAGAAAAAACATTTATATCATACCATTACTAATATTATTCCTAACTCCCAATATAAAAGCACAAGACAGGGGAATGGCATTTCTAAAAGGCACTCCACAATCGAACGTGGTAAATCCGGCTTTCCGACTTGCTGACAACGACAAGTTCTACATTGCACTACCGGCATTAGGCAGCATTTCAGCAAGTGCTGTCAACACAGGCTTTAGCTGGAACGACCTGTTTTACGAAAGACAAGACTCCCTATACGTAGATCTTAACAATCTAGACACTAAACTTCAAAACAAGAACTACACCAACGTCAACACCTCTATTCAAGTTCTCGGCTTCGGCATAAAATCCGGAAGAAAATCGTATTTCACTTTCGATCTAAATGCCAAGTCTAAAATCAGCGTTGCCTTTCCGGACGATATTACCAATATTCGCTATGGAAACTGGGACTACAACAACAATACTCCCATAAACCAGAACCTTAGCGGAATTAGTGCTGATGGAATAGCTTACACAGAGCTGGCATTTGGTTATAATCGTAAAATTACCGATAAACTCACTGCCGGAATACGCCTTAAATATATCATGGGAGCTGTTGCCACAAAAAGCGACCAAGCTGACCTCTATATGCGAACTTCAACAGATGGAGACGTAACAATACACAACGACATCTCTATCCTGACCTCGGGACCTATTCACGCCACCTTCGACAAAGACGGCAATATCAACGGCATAAATCTTGATGAAGATATTAGCCCTAGCGATTTCATTGGAAAAAATACAGGCATGGGTATTGATGTCGGTGCGACATATCAGCTAAATGACAAGATTATGATTGCTGCCGCCATAAACGATCTCGGTTTTATAAATTGGGGATACAAGCCTCAGCGCTTTTATTCCAAAGGGACATTCGCTTATAGCGGTGCGGATATTACTGATATTATTACCGGTAAATCCTCTGACGATCTAGACCTATGGGAAGATATTGGCGATAGCCTTAGTAACTCCTTCAACGTGGAAAACATAGAGGAAAATAGTTTCGGTTCCGACCTGATGTTCAATGCTAATCTTATGGGAACCTATAAGTTCAGAGAATGGGTAGACTTCGGAGCAATAATCACTCTAGACCACAACTGGACAAGCAGTCTCACCTTGTCTGCTTCACTAAACCCGACTAGAGTCTTCTCTGGAGTAGTTACATACTCATTAAACAAGAACGACTTTGCCGAACTTGGTGCAGGATTTATGGTGCGAGGGGGATGTTTTCAATACTACATGATGAGCGATAACATTAATGCTGCATTTTTCCCAAAACATGCCAAATATGTAAGCCTGCGCTTTGGCATAAACTTTATCTTTGGAACTAAGTCCAGAAAAATAAAATGCAATATCTAAAATAACTCTGGTAGCATGTAAAAACCCTTCGACAATTAGCAAAGTTTACATTTGGAGCAATTTATTTTTTGAATATGCGAAATATTTATTACCTTTGCCACGCTGAATTAGGGACCCGTAGCTTAATTGGATAGAGCACCTGACTACGGATCAGGAGGTTGGGGGTTCGACTCCCTCCGGGTTCACTTTTAGGCAATGACACTGTCAAGCCAAAACGACACAAAGTCCTGTAAAACCAAGTTTTACGGGACTTTTGCTTATTTTAGAGGGTTTCCAAAAAGACATCAAAAAGCCAAATTTGAACAAAGTTTGGTTACCAAAACTACCTGACCTTTTTGGAGATAGGTCCTTGAACTGTCGCACATTGCCTCTCACGAAACAACTCATTTTATATTTACTAATTACACCTTTGCATCGTCAAGAATCACATTACTTATTGGTGCAAAAGCAAGCAGATTATAAAAAATGGCTTATTGGCTTTTACAAAATAACTCCGACATTGCATCATAGCCTTTTCGTTGGAATGGCGACAGCCTAAACACCTTATTAAACATGGAACTTGACAGCTTATCGAGAATCATTATTTCTGGAATAAGATCAAAATCTGGAGTTTTATGCATTTGCGCTTTTTTGTTCCAAGGACAAACATCCTGACATATATCGCAACCAAATATGTATCCTTGTGTTAGCTGGGCAATATCGGGGTCTATCGCACCTTTTTTTTCTATTGTTTGGTACGAGATGCATTTTTCAGAGTTAATTATTCTTTGGTGGGAAATTATTGCTTTGGTGGGGCACGCGTCTATGCATTTTGTGCAAGTTCCACAGCGATCCTTGTAGCTGAGTTCATCATACTTCAGCTCTATGTCTAAGACCAGTTCGCCAATAAATGTATACGAGCCCACGTCTTTATTAATCAGCATACTATTTTTGCCAATCCATCCTAAATTGGCAAGAGCAGCATAGCTGCGTTCCATGACAGGAGCCGAATCTACGAACACTCTGCCAGTGGTGGCGGTTATATTTACATCAATAAACTCTTTTAGCTTTGCAAGTTTTTCTTTGACAACAAAGTGGTAATCCTTGCCTAAGGCATATTTGGCAATTTTGTACTTACCTATATCTACAGGATTATAGTAGTTTATTAAAACCATAATAAGCGACCTTGCCCCACCTACCATCTTCCTTATATCCAGCCTATTATCAGCATTTCTATTCATATACTGCATTTCGGCATTGTACCCATTGCTAAGCCACTCATGCAAGCCTGCAGCTTGCTCGGAAAGGTCTTGCGCACTCACAATACCACATTTATCAAAGCCAAGCTCTAAGGCTTTATCCTTGATGAGTTTGCTGTATTCTCCAAGGTTTGTGTGCATGTCCAGAATATCTTAAAAGAAGCCTAATTCAAGGCGAGCCTCCTCGCTCATCATGCTTTTGTCCCAAGGCGGTTCAAACGTAAGTTCTACCTCAGCATCGTTCACCCCATCGGGTGCTAGTGCCGCCTGTTTCACATCATCGAGCAGAATATCGGCAACCGGACAGCCCGGAGCAGTGAGAGTCATAACAATATATGCCTTGCTCTCGTTTACGTTCACGCTGTAAATAAGACCCAAATCGTATATATTTACCGGAATCTCAGGGTCATAAACTTCTTTTAGGTGTTCTATAATTTTTTCTTCTACTGTCATAACAATAAGATTTCTATGCTTGCATCTTCTTTAATGCCAAAGCATAAAGTTTTATTTGCTTAATCATTGCAAGAAGCCCGTTAGAACGTGTAGGCGAGAGATGCTGAGACAATCCAATCTTCTCAATAAAATATGGCTCGGCATCTATAATTTCGCTGGGAGTTCTTCCTGAATACACCCTCAGCAACAGCGATATTATACCTTTTACTATTACAGCATCGCTCTCAGCTTTCAGTTCTACTTTGCCATCTATGTATTCGGATATAAGCCAAACCTTAGACTGGCAACCATTAATAAGTTTGTCTTCCTCTTTAAACTTAGGGTCTATTGTCTGCAAATGATTCCCTTGTTCAATGATATATGCGTATTTATCCATCCAATCGTCGAAAATTGAAAATTCCTCGATAATTTGATCTTGGATATCGTTAATTTCACTCATTACTGTTCAAATTTTTAAAGTCCATCAAATCGAACGTACAAAGATAGTCATTCTACAATAAATATTTAATGTGACAAATTAGATAAATACTATAATCAGACTATTAGTTATTGAAACAAATATGTATTATCTTTGTGTTTTACATGTGGGTTGCTCTCGATTGCATAGTCTATTGCCGACTAACAAGTAACTCCTCAATATAAAACATAAACAAATGAAAACTATTAGCATAGCAAGCGACCATGCAGGATTTGAACTTAAATCTTTCATAATTGAAGAACTATCAAAATCTGAATACTCCGTAGAAGATTTGGGACCCCACAGTGCTGAAGCAACTGATTATCCTGACTGGGGGCACAAATTAGGCAAAACTGTTGACGCAGATAATAATATGATTGGCATAGCCATCTGTGGCTCTGGCAACGGCATAAACATGGTCGTCAACAAATACAATAAAGTTCGGGCTGCACTTTGCTGGAATGAAGAGATTGCAACTCTGGCAAGGCTTCATAACAATGCCAACATTTGCACCTTGCCCGCACGTTTCATCAGCAAAGAAATGGCTCTGAATATATTATACAAATTCTTGAATACATCTTTTGAGGGAGGACGACACGATGCGAGAGTGAAAAAGATAGCGATTAACAATCAATAAACGATACTGATATTTTCCAAATCCTGCAAGTAAGCAATCAGTGCATGCACGTATCTTTTTAGTAATACTAAAGGCGTTGAGACTGAGGATAAACTTATACAGTTGACAGAGATTGTCAATAATCTTGAACTTTCCAAGTTTTTTCCTGCAAAATATTAAATGAACTCACTAGGCGAGGTATCATTAGTGCCTACAAAGATACGAGAGGCGGATACACAGCCAATGATCGTACCGGGTCGACCATAGTTTATTTCGGGAGAGAGGTCTATAAATATGTGTTTGTTGGGAGACGGTCAGTGTGCCTATATAGATGCGAAGGTCGGTAAATGTAAGAAGTACACTGCAAGTCTTGAGATGCGAGAATATTTACATGGCATATTTAGAGATGTTACCACCTAAAAATTGTCAATAGAGGGAAGTCGTCTTGCAGAAATCAATGTAATACTAGACAAGTCTCCCCTCCCCTCCTCAAACAATTAACCACTTAACTACCAATCGATTAACATTAAGATTGCGAATCTTTGTAATTCTCCATTGAGCACTACAACTTCTTTTGTGCGGCATGGACTTAGCACTACGTGTATATAACTTAACATTAAAGTAACTATAAATACTTAGTAAACTATTTGCGCATAAAAAGTTTACAGGGTATATTTGCCGCATGAATGATAAAGAATCATATATAGAAATCATAACACAAAATTTCTTAAAGTACGGCATAAAGAGCATGAGTATGGATGACATAGCTCGTTTGTTAGGAATGTCGAAAAAGACATTATATCAGCATTTTAAGGATAAGGATGAAATTGTCTGCGAATGTATTGCATTTATCAAGAATAAGATGACGGATGAGTTCGGCAAAGCATCGTGTACGGGAAAGAGTTTTATAGAGTGTGAGGTAGAGCGTTCGCGTAAGATTATGGAGGGTAATAATGTGATAAAGCCAACCTTTATTTTTGACCTCAAGAAATTCTACCCTGTAGAGTTTGCCGATCTCAGAGATTTCAAAAATGATTTAATCTATAAGACTTCTCGGATGAACGCAGAAAACGGTAAAACACAGGGACTTATACGAGAAGATTTGGATATTGACTTTATGTCTAAATATTGTGTTACAGTATCCAACGCTATTTTTTCTCCGGAGTTGTCGGGTTTTAGTGAAGACGATATAATATCGAGGAGGTATATTAATAAAGTTTTGGAATACAATATACATGCCATCTGTACTTCAAAAGGGATAGAGGAATACAATCGACTGATGAGCAAAAATGATAAAATAAATAGTTAACATGAAGATTAAAACAACATTATTGTCAGTGCTGCTAGTATTGGGAATATCTGCTTTGGCACAGAATGAGGATTCAGTGTCAGACAGTCAACAAGTTCACAATGACAATGCACAGCCAGAGACCTATATTCTGAGTTTGGAGGATGCCAAGACTTTAGCATTAGAATATAACTGGGATTTAAAAAAAGCAGGGTTATCCATAGAGGAAGCACACGAAGCCACGTGGGAAGCCATTGCTCAAGGGTTGCCACAGATAGGAGCGAAGGTGGATTACACAACATTTTTCGGGGCCTCTAACGAGCTGGAACTCGCTCCTGGAGCATCTTCTAAAATAGAGTTTAACAACACTAGCAACTTCAATGCTACTGCATCGCAGCTAATATTTAGTGGAGCATATATAGTTGGCCTACAAACGGCTAAGCTCTATGAAGACCTTATTACAAAGACTGCCGACAAAACAGAACTTGATGTAAAGCAGCAAGTAACTGATGCTTATTACGCTATTCTTCTAGCAAAACGGACAAAGCAGATACTAGAACAAAACCTTGAAAATGTAAAAGAGGTAAATCGTCAGACTGAAATAATGTATAAAGCCGGCGTTGCAGAGCTTACAGATGTCGACCAACTATCAATACAAGTAACATCGCTGGAGAGCTCTTTGCGTACAACCAATCGACAAATTACTATTGCCTACGACTTGCTAAAATTGCAAATAGGCATAGCTCCCACCTCTAATCTGAAACTCACCCAAACATTAGACGATTTTTTTGAGCCTGAGAATTTCTATATGGCTTTAGTAAAGGCGTTCAATGTAAACGAAAATATTGATTATCAGTTACTGTTGCAACAAGAAGGGATGTCAGAGAAGCAGGTGCAGCTGGCAAAGTCAGAATACTTGCCAACTCTGTCTGCCAACTACAATTATTTGAAACAGATAGTAGCCCCCAACTTCAACATGAGCCCCAATCATACATTGATGTTCAACCTGAACATACCGATTTTCTCATCGGGACAACGCAAGGCGAAGGTCAATCAGGCGAAGTTACAGTTAGAGGCATTGCAAAACGACAAGCATAAATTGAACGATGCATTGATAGCACAAGACCGCACCATAAAATTAAACTTGCAAACGGCTCTCGACCAGTATGATGCACAAAAGAAGAATGTTGATGTGTCGAAGCGGGTTTATGATAATATCAACCGCAAGTACAATGCAGGGATGGTGTCAAGTTTAGACCTTACAACGGCAAATACGAATTATCTGAATGCGGAGTCGAGCTATATACAGTCGATGCTTGACGTGCTGAACGCCTACGTTGAATTGGAAAAATTTTACAGTAATCTTTAAGACAAAGAGGTTTCAATAAATAAAAAATAAAATAAGTATAGATATGAGAAAAAGTTTTTTAGCGGTAATTGTAATGCTATCACTGTTTGGATGTGGCAGCAAGGAGACCACCGAAAAAAGTCAAGATAGTACCCAAACGTCGCAGGAGGCAGAATTGAAGAAGCCAGTAAAAGTCAGCGTTATAAATAGAGAGACAATCCAAATAGAAGAACAATATACAGCAACTATCAACGCCTACGACAAGGTATTTCTTGCGCCTAATATGCCGGGGCGTATCAAGGACGTAAAGGTGGAGGTAAACGACTTCGTAAGGCGCGGACAGCGCGTTGTAGACATGGACAACAGTCAATTGATTCAGTTGGAAGTAAACTTCGAGAATGTTAAGAAGGAGTTGCAACGCATGGACACGCTGATAAAGTATGGTTCCATCTCTCAACAGTCTTATGACCAAACCAAAGCGAGTTATGATGCTACTAAGGCAAATTTAACGAACCTGCGTGAGAATACGGTTTTGAATAGTCCTTTTAGCGGTATAATAACGGCTCGCTACTATGACGACAATGAGATATACAGTGGCTCACCAAACACAACGGAGGGCAAAGCTGCCATTGTTGTCATCGAGAGTATCAACAAACTTAAAGTAGAGGTCAATATGTCGGAGCGTTTTTATCCCACAGTTAAAAAAGGACAAAAAGCACGTCTGACCACCGATATTTATGCCAATGAGAAGTTCGAAGGCTCGGTTTCATTGGTTTATCCTACCATAGACCCCGATACACGAACATTTACAGTAGAGATTACCATCCCTAATGGCGATTTACGTCTACGTCCGGGTATGTTTGCGCGTGTAAATATAAATCTGGGTGAGGAATCTGCTATAGTTGTACCATCGGCGGCGGTACTGATGCTTGACGGGACAAATAAGCGTTATGTATTTCTGGAGAAAGGTGGCAAGGCAGAATATGTAGAAGTGCAGATAGGCACACGCTTTGACGACAAGTTAGAGATAATTTCCGATAAAATCAAGGAAGGTGATAATCTGATTGTGTCAGGACAGATAAATCTAAACAACGGCGATTTGTTGAAAGTAACAAAGTAGCTTAATTCAAAAGCAAAATAAGAAAAAAGTATTATGGCAATATATAGTTCAGCAGTAAAGAAACCGATAACAACAATGATGATATTCGTTGCTGTTATAGTGTTCGGCATCTACTCGCTCAATTTTCTTCCCATTGACATGTATCCTGAGGTTGACCCGCCGTACATAACGGTAATGACAACCTACGTTGGCGCCAATGCAGAAGAAATAGAAACCAATGTTACGCAAATTATCGAGGATGGTTTGAATACGGTTGACGAGTTGAAGGAAGTTACCTCTGAGTCAGAAGATAACATATCTATTGTTACCCTTGAATTTGAATGGGAATCCGACCTTACGGAGGCAATGAACAACGTTCGTGATGCATTGGACATGACAAAAGACGACTTGCCCGATGATTGCGACGATCCTTTGCTTTTCAAGTTTAGTTCGAGTATGATGCCAGTGCTTTTCTATGCTGTAGAGGCAGAAGAAAGCTTTGACGGACTGGAAAAGATTATAGACGAGAAAGTGGTAAACTCACTCAACCGAGTGAGTGGCATCGGGAGTATCAGTGTCATAGGTGCTCCGGGACGTCGTATATACGTAGACTGCGACCCGAAAAAACTGGAGGGATATGGTCTGACAATAAGCCAGATAGGACAAGTTATTGCAGCCGAGAACCTTAATACGCCATCAGGGCATATAAAGATGGGAGGAACCGACTACCAGTTGCGAGTAGAGGGAGAGTTTACCAATACTGATATAATAAAAGATTTGGTAGTTTCGAGGCAAAACGGACGCACTATCTACATTAAAGACATTGCCGAAGTACACGACAAAAATCGTGAGAAGGAGATGATAAACAGCTTCGACGGTAAACAAGGTATTCGCTTGATGATAATGAAGCAGTCGGGTGCCAACACCGTTGCGGTGGCAAATGGTGTTAAGAAGAAGATGGAGGAAATATCAACAACGCTTCCTAAAGACATAGAATTTTCTACATTGATGGACTCTTCAGAAGACATCATGTCGTCAATCAACAACTTATCGCAGACTTTCATCTTTGCATTGATATTCGTAATGATTGTTGTACTGATGTTCTTGGGTCGTTGGAGGGCGACTTTTATAATCGTACTAACAATTCCTATCTCCCTGATTGTTGCATTTACTTACTTGTACATCAGTGGAGGCTCCATTAATATCATATCGCTGTCGTCTCTATCCATTGCGATAGGTATGGTTGTGGACGATGCCATTGTGGTGCTCGAAAACATAATGAAGCACATTGAGCGAGGAGCATCACCTAGGGAAGCAGCGATTTATGCAACAAAAGAAGTTTGGTTGTCGGTCATAGCAACTACCTTGGTTGTAGTGGCAGTATTCTTCCCCCTGACCTTGGTTGGAGGACAAACAGGAGTAATGTTTAAGCAGCTTGGTTGGATTGTTACTATCACGGTTGTAACGTCAACGCTTGCCGCAATAACACTTACGCCGATGTTGAGTTCTAAGATGCTCCGTCTGAAAAAGAAAGTCAACGGTAAGAAGAGTTTTTACGACAAGACTTTCTTGCGAGTTCTCGATGGGCTTGATAATATCTATGGGCGTATAGTTGCATGGGCTATCACCCACAAAAAGATTGTTCTGTCGGCATCCCTACTTATATTGGTAGGCTCATTTATGCTTGCACCGAATTTGAAATTTGAGAACATGCCTGAGCAGGATTTGGGCTCTATGACCATCACCTTTGAGCTACAGCCTGGTACGCGAGTAGAAAAAACAGGCGAAGTAGCAAAAGAAGTGGAAGATTATATCAATAAAGAAATGGGCGAAGAGGTTGTGATGATATTTGCCTCATCGGGTTCTGATGATGAAGGAGGTGTATCTTCGATATTCGGAGAAACCGGCACGCACGTTTGCGAAATGCGTATAAAGTTAACGGATGTAGAGGAACGCAAAAAGCGAGGTAAATCAACAAACAAAGCCTTAGATATTTGGTCATTAGCCGACAGGATAAGAACCAAGATGGCGTCAATGTCTGACATTGTAAACTACACTGTGTCCACGGCATCACAAGGTATGGGTGGCACATCAACGTCAGTAGATGTTGAGATTTATGGATACGACTTTGATGCTACAACATCTATTGCCAACCGTATAGCCGACAGTCTGAAGATGATAGATGGAGCGGAGGATGTACAGGTGTCTCGCGAACGTATGAAGCCTCAGTATCAGGTGGTATTTAATCAGACAGAGCTAGCTGAATTTGGGCTTACAACAGCAACAGCATCATCGGCAGTACGAAATGCTATTGCCGGACTTACAGCATCTCGTTTTCGCGAAGACGGCGAGGAGTATGATATAATGGTTCGTTATGCAGAGAGTTCTAGGGTTGAGATGGACGATATTAGAAATATCCTTATACAAAGTCCCACGAGCGGCAAGTTGATAAAAGTCAGTGATGTCGGCGAAGTAAAAGAGTACTGGGCAACGCCAAAGATAGAGCGCAAGCTACGTCAGCGCGTCGTTACGGTATCGGCAACTCCTGCTAAAGGCATGGCTCTTTCAGACCTTGCGGAAGTGGCTAACAGAATAAAAACAAACATCGAAAAAGAGGTCCCTGCAGGAATATCTATAGACGTTGGTGGAGCATACGAAGATATGCAGGAGAACAATATGGATTTGCTGATACTTTTTGCAATGATTGTACTTTTAGTATTCATTGTAATGGCATCGCAATTTGAGTCAATGTCGATGCCTATAATAATAATGTCGTCCATCGTGTTCTCATTCTCGGGAGTAATAATAGCGTTGCTGCTCACCAATACAACGGCAAGTATGATTGCAATATTGGGAGCTATTCTTTTGGTGGGTATTGTCGTTAAGAATGGAATTGTACTTATAGACTTCTTGAACTTACTGAGAGAGAGAGGTATTGAGCTTCACGAGGCAACAGTGATGGCAAGTAAGAGCCGTTTACGCCCAATTCTTATGACAGCAATGACCACCGTGCTGGGAATGTTGCCCATGGCATTGAGTGTGAGTGAAGGTTCGGAGGTGTGGGCACCGATGGGCATAACGGTAATCGGAGGTTTGGTATTTTCGACCCTTGTAACCTTGATACTTACACCTGCACTTTATGTGTTGTTTGCTCGTCATGGCGAACGCAACAAGTCGGCAAATATCCGCAAGAAGTTCAAATTCTTGGAGAGTGATAATAATTCGGAAGCATAAAATAATAAATCAAACGGCTGTTAGTCTGATATCTAATGTACGGCTGTTTTATCTAGAAATAAAAATGAAATCAGTATTTATAGTATACAATCAAGCAAATACGGAGCGGATGGAGTATATTCTCGATATGCTCGCAATTAGAGGCTTCACTATGTGGGAAGACGTAAAAGGGCGTGGCACTGTTGATGGCGAGCCGCACATGGGTACGCACACATGGCCAGAGATGAACTCGGCACTAATAACAATCGTTGAGGACGACAAGGTAGAACCTCTTTTGGAAGCCGTGCGCAAGCTGGATGATATTAATCACGAGGTTGGAGCAAAAGCCTTTGTGTGGGACATATTGCAGATGGTTTAGGAGAGTTACAGCTGCCTGTACAAGTCTCAGCAATTACATTTCTGTCGCTTAAGGCACCTTCTAAAGACTCCTTGAGAAAGGAGGCAAAAACGCCTCCTTCTCCTGTCAGGCTCTTAACGTTTTTCAATTGCGATAGTGCACTGTTCCGTCTTTTCTTTGAGCATTTCTTTTCAAGAAGAATGCTACATTAAATATACTTTTAATCATGGCATCTTTTTAAATTATTAATCTCTTTGATGTTTTTGCGATTTTGTAGTTAAATCAATCGCAAGATTATCAACTTTCAATAGAAAAGATGCCATTTTAAATCAGCCAATTTCAGCAAAACCTGTGCCCTATTTTGAGTATCTAAAAATAGGGCATGGATTAGCCACGAAATTATGGCGTTTTACACCTACATCAGACCTACATCCCTAAAACAAAAAAGTTCCACAATTCGTTGAATTGTGGAACTTTTATAGATTTTGTCTGCCTTTTGGCATTTTATGTAGTGGGCGATGAGGGATTCGAACCCCCGACCCTCTGGGTGTAAACCAGATGCTCTGAACCAACTGAGCTAATCGCCCCTTTTGCTGAATGCGATGCAAAGATATGTACTTTTTTTTTATTTGCAAAAGAATATACAAATAAAATACACTTTGCATATCTATCAATTCAGCATACTGCTATTTACCAGCAACATACGCTTCTCTTTTTTTTCGAGTTACTTTCAATAGACAGTTAATCTTTTGTAATCAGCCTTGCTCCAAAATGAGAAACAAGTGCCTCCGGGATTCTTACCCCATCAGGAGTCTGATTGTTCTCAAGCAGTGCTGCCACAATTCTAGGTAGTGCCAAAGCACTTCCATTTAGAGTATGCGCAATTACTGTTTTCTTTGTCTGCGAATCTCTATATCTGAGTTTCATTCTATTTGCCTGGAAGCTTTCGAAGTTTGATACAGAACTTACTTCCAGCCACTTTTCTTGTGCTGTCGAAAACACTTCAAAATCGTAGGTCAATGCAGACGTGAAGCTCATATCACCACCACAGAGTCTCAATATTCGATAAGGAAGTTCCAATTTATTCACAAGACCTTCAACATGTGCTACCATTTGGTCGAGTATATCGTATGACTTATCTGGATGAGCTATTTGCACTATCTCCACCTTGTCAAATTGGTGCAGCCTGTTCAGGCCTCTAACATCCTTTCCATAAGAACCGGCCTCTCGCCTAAAGCAAGCGCTATACGCGCAGTTCTTGATGGGTAACAATCTTTCGTCTACAATTACATCTCTGTATATATTTGTAACAGGCACTTCTGCGGTTGGGATAAGATAAAGATTATCTTCTGTTGCATGATACATCTGCCCATCTTTGTCGGGCAGTTGCCCTGTACCGTAGCCCGAAGCCTCGTTGACCATTAGAGGAGGCATAATTTCTGTATATCCAGCTTTTGTCGCTTCTTCGAGAAAGAAGCTGATTAGTGCACGCTGCAATTTTGCGCCCTGCCCTTTATATACGGGGAAGCCTGCACCTGCAATTTTCACACCAAGCTCAAAGTCAATAAGATCATATTCTTGCGCTATCTCCCAATGTGGTTTTGCTACTGCAAGTTGAGGTATTACCCCTCCCTCTTTCACTATTTCATTATCTTCTGCGCATTTCCCCGCAGGAACGACAGGAGACGGGATATTAGGAAGTTTTACGGCAAGATTTGCCAACTTGGTATCAAGTTCTGCAAACTGTGCATCCAGATTTTTAATTTGTTCTTTCAGCTCTGCTGTTTGAGTTTTTGCTTTTTCTGCCTCCTCCTTTTGTCCCGACTGCATCAGTTTGCCAATGTCTTTGGCTATTGTGTTCATCCTAGACTTGGCGTTGTCGGCGTCGCTTTGTATCTTATTTTTCTCTTGATACAATTCGATAATATCGGCAACAATCTTCTTGGCATCAAAATTTTTAATTTTGAGTTTTTCGATAAGTTCCTGTGGATTATCTTGAATATATTTCAGATTTAGCATTTTTCTTAAATTTAAAAATAAAAAACTCCTGCTCTTCCGAACAGGAGTTAAATAATATCATATTTTGCCCATCGGAATTATGCTTGAGGCACAACCGAGACATAAGACTTGTTGTCTTTTTTCTTTCTAAATTCAACAACTCCATCAACAAGGGCAAACAGAGTGTGGTCTTTACCCATTCCAACGCCTATGCCCGCATTATGAACAGTTCCGCGTTGACGAACGATAATATTACCAGCTTTGATAACCTGACCACCAAAAATTTTAACTCCTAATCGTTTACTTTCGGATTCACGACCGTTTTTCGAGCTACCTACACCTTTCTTATGTGCCATAACTTATAGTCTTTTTTTTTATTATTATCTAAATTAGTTAAAGGACGATAGTTTCCACCTGCACTTGTGTAAATGACTGACGATGACCATTTTTCTTTCTGTATCCTTTTCTTCTTTTCTTTTTAAAGACGATTACTTTGTCGCCTTTTACGTGTCCAAGCACTTTTACTGTTACTGACGCTCCTTCTAGTGTTGGAGTGCCGATAGTTACAGCTCCTTCATTGTCAGCAAGAAGTACCTTCTCAAATTTCACACTGTCGCCTTCTTCTGCATCAAGTCTATGAACATAGAGCTTCGCATCCTTCTCAACTTTAAACTGTTGACCTTTAATGTCTACAATTACAAACATCTTTTATTAATTAAATATTATGTCTTAAAGGCGGAGTTTTATCGACTCTCTTTTTTCAAGCCTTTTCAGAACGGATTGCAAATATAAGTATATTATTTGGAAAAACAACAATGTAAGCAATCTAAAGATTCTTTAACACCCATGCATCCGAGTATTCAGAATACAACTGAGAGATCATCCTTGCCATATGGCTTGCATCTTGCTCTGTAGCATACTTATTGGTGCATAACCTGTATCTTCTTTCTTTATCATTTGCAATAATAAATGGTGTAAACTTCTGCTCGTATAGCCGCTGCCCATACCGCTGCGCTTCTGCGATAGACCTAAAACTGGCAACAACGACATAGTATCCTTTATCTGTAATTGTCGGAATCTCTTTAATACCAGATCCTGCAGACTCAACTCGACGTGGCATTTTCTTTTCTACAATAACTCTATTATGCTCCCTCGCCTTTGCCTCTACAACAGGAGCATAGCTAGCATAGCCGGGATATTGTGATTTATATTGACTACCTCCCTGCGATGACGATTGCTTGCTATTTGTTATTCCACTCTTTGAAGATTGTGCCATAGTCGACCTCTCTACGGGTCGAACCCATCCATTTTTTGACTTTGCAATAGTCGTATAGCTAGCATAGCCGGGATATTGTGATTTATATTGACTACCTCCCTGCGATGACGATTGCTTGCTATTTGTTATTCCACTCTTTGAAGATTGTGCCGTAGTCGACCTCTCTACAGGTCGAACCCATCCATTTTTTGACTTTGCAATAGTTGTATAGCTAGCATAGCCGGGATATTGTGATTTATGTTGAGCAGCCTTTGGCGACACAACATCTTTTTTGTTAGATGTTTGTGCCAACACATGAATATTATTATTAACAAAGGTGTCTTGCCAACTCTTTCTTGACTCGTACTTAAGCATCCCTATCTGTCCAATCCCTCCTTCCCTTTCACCATTTTCCACGGCATCAAAACCCGCACTCATTGCATTCTCTCTTCTCTCCTTTAGCGCGTTATGACAAATAACACAACTATTAATATCCTTTACGGTTACTCCTGTTTCAACATTCGCAGACGCATTGATCGATAACGAGTTGCATGTTGCAGACGAGCTACAGAGCATCATCAAAAAAAACAAAAATGTGACAGCCCTAATATTTAAACTAGATTTTATCATATTATCACGCTTATAAACAGTTAGCCTTTAGAAGCACAGTCAGACAAGCATTCCACATGCGCACCTTTAAATTAAACACAAGACACCTGTTTTTGTTTTCAAACTATATAAATTTCAGGCGGTCGCCTGACCCGGGATTCCCCGCAATAATTGCAAATATAAACACAATATTCTACATATGCATCTAATTTAGCCTCAGAAATCTACAAAGCCCTCACACAGCAACACATCACACTGAATATCTACAACTTACCACGAAGTCATTGAAAGCACCATTCTCATTTCCCCCTACTTTTTTAAAATCGACATAAAAGTTTCGTACTTTTGAGGCAATTTTTATCACATAATAAGTGTTATATATTGGCATGACTAAAAGGATTTTTGCAATATTATTGTTGTTAAGCACAACGATGTTTACGAACAATGTTGATGCACAACTCAATCTCAACTATTATATGAATGTTGGGCGGACTCGTATTTCAAATGGCAACCTCACGGGGGCTATCGAATATTTCAACATCATTATTAAGTTCAAACCCTACCTCCCTGAGCCGTATTTTTATAGAGGTGTAGCAAAGCATCAATTGGAGGATTATCGTGGAGCAATAGCCGACTACGACAAAGCACTAAGCATCAAGCCTTTTTTTCCTGAGGTGTTAAAAAACAGAGGCTTGGCTTACCATGCTCTCGGCGACACCGAGGCAGCGCTTACAGACTATGAGAAAGCACTGGAATTTGACCCTTACGACGACGGTATATACAACAACTTAGGGCTCACCCAAATGGCATCCAAAGATTACGACAATGCTCTAAAGAGTTTAAACAAGGCCATTGAACTAAACCCCAGAGCCACAAATTCTTATATGAATCGCAGTAATGTTAAAGCTCTTAAAGGAGACATGAAGGGAGCCATTCAGGATTTGAACCAGATAATAATAATAAAGCCTTTTGATTCAAGAGCGTACCTGAACAGAGGTTTGGCATATTTGGAAAACAAGGACTATGCTAGGTCACTCAGGGATTTGGACAAATCTATAGGTTTGGACAATAAAAATGCGATGGCGTATAATAACAGGGGAATAGCCAAACATCAGCTTGGCGATTTGGAAGGTGCGATATCAGATTACAGCAAGGCATTAGAACTAGACCCTACGCAAGCAGGTGCATATTATAATAGAGGTGTTGCAAAAGCGGTATCTGGACGTTCCGACTATAAGAACGACTTAGACTTTGCAAAGCGGCTAAACCCAAGCTACGGTGCGCCTGTAATAGCAATGGATGGGGATTCTGTTTTACAAAGTGGCGGCAATTTCTTTGCAGGCATCCCTACTCAATCTACCCCTTCCGACAGCACGCTTGCAGAGAACAGCACGAGTGGTAGTAATGCAACAAGTTCTGAGAAAAAAAGCGAAGAGGATAAGAAAGACCCTTCTTTAGAATTGCTCAAGCTGAAACTTTCCGACAGCAGGAATATCCCTAGGAGCGAAGAGGAAGTAGCTCACGATATTTATTACGGACTTATTCAAAATGAGCGGGTCAATATCGATTTGCGCCCCATGTTTATGGTTGACATCAGCACAGAAAGCGACCTGAGTGTAGGGACATCGCCTTATTATTGGGCTGAGCTGGAGAGGCTGAATGTGTTCAACAATTATCAGCCAAAACTGAATTTAAAAACATCAGATATTACTACCAAGACACCTGCCGTTTATCTTAACTATGCATTATTTTTCAAAGAGCGAGCAGAAGCCAATCCCATCACTCCCAATTATCTGACTCTATCCGTTTTTGAGCTTTTGGGTCAGAATTATGAATCTGCAATAAACAGTCTTAACAAAGTTATTGATGGCGACAAGTCGAATGAAATAGCGTATTTACTACGCGGCAATGCCCGAATGCAGTTGGCAAATCAGATTTTGATGAGTATGAATACTATGGGTGATCTTTCGCCGAGTGTATCCCTAAACGACAAAAACGCAGGAGTGGATTTAGCTGACTTTGAAGCATTAAGTAAGGATCGTATGGATATTGAAGATTTTAATCTGGCAAAGCAAGATTACGACAAGGCACTGGAAATACATGCTGAGAGTTTCTTTGTTTACTACAACCGTGGCTATTTGCAAGCACAAGTGGGCAATATCGACGCAGCAATATCAGACTTTAAAAAGGCTATAGACATTCAACCCGACTTGGCAGAGGCTTATTTCAATCTCGGAATCTTGAACATAATAAAAGGCGAAACCCGAGACGCAGGAAACTACCTCAGTAAATCTGGAGAACTAGGAATAAGCGACTCCTACAATATTATAAAGAGGTATTGCAACTCAGCAGAGTAAATTATTATTTATATTTGCACTACAAAATAGCAAATTATGAGTTCATATAAAAACACTCGCCTACCTATATATGCACAGCTTATACTGCGTTTTCTCTTGGCGATGCTTTTTTACAGTATTTTCCGCCTTTTATTCTATCTCTTCAACATAAGTTATTTTGAAGGAATCGGTTTTGCAGACCTGGCAACAATCTTCAAAGGAGGCATAATGTTCGACACTACTGCCGTATTGTACAGCAATGTTTTGGTAATCGTTCTGATGATTCTGCCCTTTCCTTTTCGCTACAACAAATGGTATCAATCTACTGTTCATTGGATTTATTTAATATCCAACATATTTTGTTTTATTATAAATGCCATAGACATTGTATATTATAGGTTTACGATGCGACGCACTACTGCGACGATTTTCAACGAATTCAAGCACGACAACAATATGTTTAGTATCATTGGCAATGGGTTATTTGATTACTGGGGAGTTGCGCTTGCAAGTATTTTAGTAATTGCATTATTTATATATCTGGCGCGCCGCATACGCTACTCGTGCAACTACATTAACTCTGCACTCCTTTTTTATAGCACTCAGACTGTGATGATGGCTCTTGTTTTAGCACTCTTTGTTGCAGGCGTTCGCGGTGGCCTCAAGCACAGCACTCGCCCCATCACTTTAAGCAATGCTTCTAAGTACGTTACCAAGCCCAATCAGCGTGCAATGGTACTGAACACACCCTTTGCACTTATGCGTACTTATGGAAAAAATCATCTTACAAGAGTCGAATATTTTAGCGACAAAGACTTACCCATTCACTTCAATGCTGTACATCCTGCTTATGCGGGAGACTCCACATTAACACCCAAGCCAAACGTGGTGACTATAATACTCGAAAGTTTTGGGCGTTCAAATTTTGGATATTTAAATAGGGACATCCCCGGCTACAAAGGGTTTACGCCTTTTCTTGATTCTCTGAGTCAGCATTGCTATTCATTCAAACACGCCTTTGCCAATGGGCGGAAATCTATTGATGCTTTGCCATCGGTCATTGCAAGCATACCATCTATCAATGAGCCATTTATACTATCTAGCTATTCTGGCGATGCTATCAACAGCGTAGCAAGTCTGCTCAAAGGTGAAGGATATTATTCAGCCTTTTTCCACGGAGCACCCAACGGCTCTATGGGCTTCGATGCTTTCATGAGACAGGCTGCTTATGACGATTATTTTGGCAAAAATGAATACAACAACGACGACGATTTTGACGGTATTTGGGGAATATGGGACGAGCCATTCTTTCAATACTTTGCAAAGACAATGACCAGTTTTAAAGAGCCTTTTGTTACAAGTATCTTTAGTTTGTCGTCTCATCATCCATTCAAAGTACCTAAAAAGTACGAGGGAGTATTCCCAAAAGGAGAAATTCCCTTGCAAGAATGTATCGGTTACACTGACAACGCTTTACGTAATTTCTTCAACACCTGCAAGCAGATGCCGTGGTTTAAGAACACCCTTTTCATCATCACCGCCGACCATATGTCCGATTGTGTTCTCAACAAATACAGGACAAGCGACTGGGGAGCTTTTGCCATACCGATGATGCTGTACATGCCCGGCAGAGAAGACTTTAGAGGCTTCGATGATTCTACCTATGTACAACAAACTGATGTTTTGCCTACAATTATGAACATGGTCGGGAGCAAGAAGTCTTATATATCCTACGGACAGGATATGTTCGACAAGGATGCGAACAGGTTCATCTTCAACTATAAAGATGGTGTATATATAATAATAGAAAACGGATATTTATTGCAGTTTGACGGTCAGAGGTCAATTGGTTTGTACAACATAGAGTCTGACGAGATGATGAAGAATAACCTGATCGCCACTGACAGTAAAAACAAAGAGCGATTGGAGATTCATGTAAAAGCCATCATACAAGACTATACTAATAGACTGATGGATAACAAATTAACTATTCATCGATAAATTATGAGTTCATATAAAAACACTCGTCTGCCAATATATGCACAGCTTATACTGCGTTTTCTCTTGGCGATGCTTTTTTACAGTATTTTCCGCCTGTTATTCTATCTATTTAATAGAAGCTATTTCGAGGAAGCAGGTTTCACGGATTTGCTGACAATATTCAGAGGAGGACTTCTGTTCGACACCACAGCCGTATTATACAGCAATGTTATGGTAATCGTTCTGATGATTCTGCCCTTCCCTTTTCGCTATAACAAATGGTATCAACTTGCAGCACACTATTTATATCTGATATTCAACATATTATGTTTACTGATAAATACTGCCGACATAGTATATTACAGGTTTATAATGCGGCGCACTACTGCTAGTTTTTTCAATGAATTTAAGCACGACGACAATATATTTCAAATAATAGGCAGAGGCTTATTCGATTATTGGCATGTAACTTTAGTCAGTATTATCACTATTGCCTTGTTTGTGTATTTAGCACATCACATTCGTTTTGCTAAAAACCATATGAGGTCAAAACTGACTTTCTATATCTCACAAACCGTACTGATGGCTATTACTATCGTACTTTTTATAGGAGGAGTAAGAAGTGGCTTCAGCACCGACCGCCCTATCACCCTGAGCAATGCATCAAAATACACTAAAAGTCCGAACCAACGTGCTTTGGTGCTCAACACTCCCTTTGCCATAATACGCACCATCGGCAAGAATCATCTGACAAAAGTCGAATACTTTAAAGATGGTGGGGAAGCAAGGTATTTCAATGCTGTGCATCCGTCATGCGTAGGTGATACTACTATCACAACAAAGCCAAATATCGTAATAATCGTCCTCGAAAGTTTCGGGCGTTCAAATTTTGGATATTTAAATAAGGACATCCCCGGCTATAAAGGTTTCACACCCTTTCTTGACTCACTCAGCCAACACTGCTATTCATTTAAAAATGCTTTTGCCAACGGACGAAACTCTATTGATGCGCTGCCGTCAATAATAACAAGCATTCCGACCATCAACGAGTCTTTTATATTATCGGACTATTCTGGAAATTCAATCAACAGTTTAGCAAATCTGCTCAAGCCTCAGGGATATTATTCTGCATTTTTTCATGGTGCACCTAATGGGTCGATGGGTTTTGATGCTTTTATGCAGCAAGCAGGCTACGACGATTATTTCGGAAAAACCGAGTACAACAACGACGATGACGACGATGGATATTGGGGACTTTGGGATGAGCCATTTTTGCAATATTTTGCTAACAGCATGGGGTCTTTCAAAGAGCCTTTCCTCACTACTGTGTTTACCCTTTCGTCGCACCATCCTTTTCAAGTTCCCAAGCAATATGAGGGAGTATTCCCAAAAGGAGAAATTCCACTGCAAGAATGTATCGGCTACACTGACAATGCATTACGTAATTTCTTCAACACCTGCAAGCGGAAGCCTTGGTTCAATAATACACTATTTGTAATCACTGCCGATCACATGTCCAATAACGCAATCGACAAATACAACAACGACTGGGGGACCTTTGCCATCCCAATGATGTTATATATGCCCGGTAAAGAAGACTTTACAGGCTTCGACGATTCTACCTACGTTCAACAAATTGATGTTATGCCCACCATAATGAACCTTGTCGGGAACAAGGAGCCCTACATATCATTTGGTCAGGATATGTTCGACAAAGATGCAGATAGATTTGTGTTCACCTCCAATAGCGGAAGCTATCTAATCATCAAGGATGGATACCTCTTACAGTTCAATGGTCAAGAGTCAATCGGTCTATACAACATAAGAACAGACGAGTTTATGAAAAACAACCTTATTAGCACAAATGACAGTATTCAAAAGCAAATGGAGAACCACGTAAAAGCTATCATTCAAGACTACTCCAACAGGATGATTGACAACAACCTAACTATTAAGCAATCAGCCGAGTAAGTCAAAAACACAGAGATAGTTGTGGTAGTCGCCCTCAAAAAAGTCTATTAGCCTAAAGCCCTTTTCTTCAAAGCCGACTATCAGAGTGTCAGGGTCAAAGAAAGTCCAAGGGAAGGTAGCCTTTGCTCCATCTTTGTACGACAGTTTATATTCCACCTCTCCGTAGTATTCGTCTGCGTTAAGATTAATCCATGTTTCCTCAGTTTCATCATCTTTGTACATATACATCATATCGGCAGAATCGATAAGCACCCTACCCTTTGGGTTTAGGAGAGCTTTTAGTCTAGTAACAAATGCTGATAAATTCTCGTATTTCCCTGCCAGTCCTGCACCGTTCATCAACAGCAACAAGGTATCGAATTTTGGCAGGGTGAGAGTCATAAAATCTCCGTTTATAATTCGCTCAATCTGCCTCGATTTCATCACCTCACAACACAAAGGCGAAAGCTCAAGAGCAGTAACGTCAAAGCCTTGGTCTTGTAAATATAATGAGTGGCAGCCCGCACCGGCACCGAGGTCCAGCACCGAAGCTCTGACGTATTTCAGAGCCTCTTTCTCAAGTTTCGGCATGGAATCGAACTCTCTGAAAAGATATTCGGGAAACAGCTCCTCATCCTCTGCGATGGAGCTAGCGACAACAATCGGGGTGTTATCCGCATTTTTATAATATGCCTCAACGGCAAGTCCAAAAGGGTCGTTCTTATGATTATTGCTCATACCTTGAAATAATTTCAAACAAAGATAACTTATTCAGCTGACAAGAACTAGCGAAGCGGTCTGTTCTTTGTTGTAGGAGATTGCTTCGTCGCTAGCTCCTCACAATGACGTTCGTGTATTTGGCATTTCATTAATCATTTATAATTCTCCATTTACAATTAAAAAAGGCTCGTTTCATTGTAGTATTGCAGAATTATAGTATCATAACGTCAAAAATAGTATCTTTGTATCAAATTGGAATTAATGTATCTGAAGTCCTTACAAATACTTAACTATAAGAATATTGAGCAGGCAGAGCTTGAGTTTTCTTCAAACATCAACTGTTTGATAGGGAACAACGGCACCGGCAAGACCAACTGTTTGGATGCGATTTATTATCTATCGTTTTGCAAGAGTTATTTTTCATCCAACGATATTCTGAACATCAAGCACGACGAGGACTTCATGATGATTAAGGGGGAGTATTTGCGCAAGGACGAAATCGAGAAAATCCACTGCGCACTAAAGCGTGGCGAGAAAAAACATTTCAAGCGCAATGATAAGGAATACAAGCGTTTAACAGAGCACATCGGTTTGTTACCTTTAGTTGTCATTAGCCCCTCAGACAGCAGTCTGATAGGCGGAGGGAGCGACGAGCGCAGGCGCTACATCGACAGAGTCATATCGCAATACGACTCCTTGTATCTTGAAAACTTGATTTGCTACAATCGGGTATTGCTGCAACGCAACAACCTCTTGAAGCATTTCTACAAAGAACGGAGGTTTGACAAGGACACCATTGATGTTTACAATGCACAGCTGGTTGACTACGGGAATATCATTTTCGAGAAGCGCAGGAGCTTCGTCGACGAGTTGATACCCGTATTTCAGAGGTATTACAATTTTGTGAGTGACGGCAACGAAAAGGTAGGACTGAGTTACAAATCTAGTTTACAAGACGCAGAATTTGGGCAACTACTGAAAGACAATATCGACAAGGATAAAATCATTCAGCACACCTCTGTCGGCATTCATAAAGACGATTTGCTATTGGAGCTAGGCGATCATCTGACCAAGCATATTGGTTCGCAGGGTCAGCAGAAAACATATTTGGTGGCACTAAAACTTGCACAATATGAGTTTATAAAAGATGTATCGGGCATCGACCCCATCCTTTTGTTGGATGATGTCTTCGACAAACTTGATGCAGAGCGAGTTGAGCAGATAGTAAGTCTGACCGGGCAAGATAGTTTTGGACAGATATTTATCAGCGACACCAATCGGGAACATTTGGACAAGATAGTAAATAAGTTCGACTGCGAGTATTCTATATTCAATGTTGACGGCGGCAAAATAAATATTAGTAAGAAATGAGACGACGCAAAACGCAAGCCTTGGGTGATGTTCTGGAGGCATACATAAATGCACTGGGCATCCACCACAAGATGCAGGAAATTGATGTAACTTCGTCATGGGAGCGGGTTGCAGGCAAGCTCTTTGCGTCTTACACCACCTCTGTCGAGATTCAACACAAAGTACTATTTGTCAAGGTAAACTCGCCGATGGTACGCTCTGAGCTTAGCATGCATAGGCATAATATAGTAAAGCGCATGAATGAGATTGTAGGTCGCGAAATCATTAATGATGTAGTAATAAGATGATATGGTGATATGGTGATAACAAGCAAATACAAGAACGTCATTGCGAGAAGCTGACGACGAAGCAATCTACTGCAACAAAGAACAGATTGCCACGCTAACGCTCGCAATGACGGATGATTATAAAGAATAAACAAATGAAAATCAAACAATATATAGTCCTGACATTCTTTGTATTTCTGACATCAACGATGCTTAAAGCACAGAGTTTTGATGTAGATACGACAAAAAAGGTCAGTAAGACATACAAGACTATCAACTACTTCAACTATGGAGTAAATGGGGGTTTATTTATGGGAGGAGTCAACTTCTACGACAAATCGGGTTTCAACACAGCCTTCTACCCTCGTCTGCAAGGAGGCGTAAGTGCCTTGTTCAAGAACAAATTTTGGTCGGGAGTACAGATGGAGCTGAATTACAAGCAAAAGGGCTGGAAGCAACGTTACGACAACGGCGATGAGTTCACTGTCAGCCTCAACTATATAGAAGTTCCATTGCTGACACATTTTGAGGTAGGCGAAAAGTGGAGAATACGACCAATGCTGAACGCCGGTCCCTTTGTTGCATTTATGCTCGACCAAAAAATCACTGATGACATAACCGATGCGTCTCAAAGGCTGCCATATCAAGATGCAGAGATTGACAACACCTTTGAGTTTGGGCTTATCGCAGCAATAGGAGCAATAGCCAACTTCAATAATATTGCGGCATCTTTGGAGTTTAGGTTTAATCAGACATGGACTCACATTTACGATCAATCTGTAATGTCGTTCTCCCAAAATCAGATATACGGGCTTTGCGTGACAGTATATTTCAAGGGTAATAAATGATGAAGGATGGAAGTTGATACCGTTTGCGTAGAGCGTATAGCATACTGCTTATTGCATCAAAGGTCTAATATCTGAAAATCTGACAGTTATCTAAAATACAAACAAATGAATAACAAGACAATAACAATTTTTATAACTATAATACTTCTATCGGGCTTGAGTGTCAAAGCACAACAAAGCAGCACTCCCAAGTTGCTTGTAGTGGCAACAGTCGACAATATGCGTCCGGACTATATCAGCAGATATTGGGAAAACTTTGAGGACGGAGGTTTTAAAAGATGCTTTACTCAGGGAGCTGTACTCACAAATGTTGTCTACAATCAGCTGGAGCAAACTCCCGAGACCAACATCTCAACCCTCCTAAGCGGCTCATATATAAGCAAACACGGCATTGTTGGCAAGATATGGTACGACCATATTTCCAACTGTGATGTCGATGCGGTTTATGGCAAGCTCAGCAGCAGTGAGGTTTCCGCACCAACACCCGAGAACCTAAAATCCTTCACTCTTGGCGACGGCATGAAACTAATACTGGGCAAGGAGTCAAAGGTTTTTGGGGTAGGCA
The DNA here is from genome assembly GCA_047975005.1 of Bacteroidales bacterium. Classification (GTDB taxonomy): domain Bacteria; phylum Bacteroidota; class Bacteroidia; order Bacteroidales; family Prolixibacteraceae; genus JBKEAJ01. The sequence goes on from JBKECW010000093.1 coordinate 44,867, forward strand.
CAAACGAATATACTGCCATATTGGGAGCCGGCAGGACAGCCGACGCAGCCTACTGGATAAAAAACAGTACAGATGGCTTCACGAGTTCCTCATACTATAAAGGAGCAAACAGCAATATGATGGAATCATTTAATCGGAATATATTTGTTCCCAAAGCAGACAAATATATATGGGATGCTTCGCGCAACGCAAGCTACTACAAATCTAGCAATGCCGACAAGTCGGAGTTAGAAAAGGGCTTCTCGGACGGGCGCAACACCTTTCCATACAGCATGAGTAAATATTCCGACGGCGACAAGCAGTTTATTCGCAAAACACCTTTAGCCAACGAAATGCTTAAAGAATTTGCGATAAAACTACTCAGCACCGAAAAGCTAGGCAAAGACAATGTTGCTGACTTGCTCAGTATTTCATTCAGTTCAATGGGCGATGCCAACCCTTATTTTGGGGGGCATTCAATGGAAATGGAAGACTTATATATCAGACTAGACAAGGATATTGAGAGCCTACTGCTAAGCCTCGACAGAGAAGTCGGCAGAGGGAATTATATATTTATACTTATGCCCACTACCTCCGGTTCTATACAGCCCGAAGAGTACAAATCCTTAGGGCTGCCCGGCAACTACATGGACATGGAAAGGAGCAAGATACTACTAAAAGCATTTTTAAATCACAGTTTCGGCGACGGCAACTGGATACGTAGTTTTGACGATAATCAAATTATTCTGAACCGATCTGAAATAGAGAAAAAAGGGAAAAACCTTGCTGACATGCAAATGCAGACGGCACAATTTATGACTGATTTTCAAGCTGTTCGTTCAGCCTACTCTGCTAATTCGCTCAGCAATGGCAAGGTCGGAGAGCAGCGCTATCAAAATTCGTACTTCCAAAGCCGAACTCCCGACGTACTCTTCGACCTATACGAATCCTATATGCCCGAATATTCAGATAGGATTTCCAACTATGTTCATGAAAACAAGATCAGTGGTGTGATACTCGGCGCAAAAATCAAAGCTCAAACGCTAAATAAGAAGATAGATGCCATTGATATTGTACCGACCATTTGGCATATTCTAAATGTCGTATCGCCTTTCAGCTACGATGGAGCAATCATAGAGGGATTAAGCAACTAAGGTGCGAGTTCTTCCTCCTTAGGATGATGTTCGTATTTTTCGTTGGCAGGGTCTTTCGGTTCTTTCTTGGAAACACTTTTATAGTGCGCATGTAGTCCTGAGCCCATTATTATGACGGTAGCAAGGATAATCATAAATAAAATTCCGGTATGGAAATCAGATATTAAATACTTTTCAGGTATAGAGTAAAACAACAAGACCGTAATCAGTCCTCTCGGTGCGACATAAACTGCGGGATTTAGTTTTTCTACTTTTACGGCTTTCATTGTGCCAAATCTGATAATATATACGACTAGCAATACTATGGCACTAATAAGCCAAACACTTGTATCCACAAACGACGCAAGCGATATACTCATTCCAAAAATGATAAAAAAGAAAGTTCTAATCAGGAAAGAAGCCTCAATTGTCAGCATATTCAAATCACGAAATAGTTTTTTGATAAAACTCACACTGATATGCTCTCTAAGTTTCTTGAAGATAAGTAGTTCAGGATTGCTGACCATCAAGCCAAAAATCAATATTATCAATAGTGCCGACAGGTGCTCCAACTTCATAAAAGCATACATCAGCGTAATGATGGACAGCAGGAGTATTAGCCTTGCACCCGTTTTTATATATTGAATAAGATATATAGTTATATAGCTGAGTATCACCGATATAACAGTAGTAATCAAGAAATTGAACAACAACTTTCCCGAGAACATCATCACCGAGCCTACATCTGCATTATCTTTAATAGCGTAGAAGAACATGATTCCCAGAATATCCGAGAAAGTACTGTCGTAGACCAAGAATTCTTTATCATGTTTTTTCAGATGCGATATACTGGGAATGACAATCGCACTGCTGAGGATAGCAAAAGGCATGGCATATAGTATAGCCGACACCCAATGCATATTCTGGTAGAAAAACATAAATATCCCCGTAATCGCAGCAGTGGTAAGTATCAAAGAAACCAAAGCTACAATCAATGACTTTATTACAATAGGGACTTTTTCGGGAGTAAGATGCAAATCTAACGCTCCTTCCAACACTATCATTATCAGCCCTATACTGCCAAGAAATTCGAGATAATGCGATACATCCGGAAAACCAAGTTTCTCTGCAAAAAGATTTACAATAATCCCAAATCCGATAAGCATAAGCACGCTTGGCACCTTTGTTTTTACCGTTACGATATTAAAGGCATAAGAGAGTATCACTACCCCGCTAAGGATTGTAATCAACAGATATGTATCCATTTTCGGAGCAGCCGTTAGCAGAAATGTAGCCATTCTAAATATTTTCGGTAAAGATAGTAATTTCTTTAAAGCTGTTCATCAAGCAGCTTTGGAGACTCTATTCTTGACACGGTGTCTGCAAGACGAATTGCTCGAAGCAACTATTTAATTTTATCCAGTGTGTAGTAGATTTTTCCATTGGCTTCCTTTTCCGAAATAATTATCTGATTCTTCGTTTTCTTTTCAACATAAATCTCCATTGGTTTAAAATAACTCTCCCTGAAATCATTCTTTTCAACATGTGACCATCTTCCATTCTTTTCAAAAAATAAGGAGTCAGTACTTAACAAAATGTTTTTTGCGTTAATAGCCACCTTACCAATCTGTCTTCGACCATTATCTAATTCGTTTTTCGAAATAGTCATGCAAAATGTCATATTGGGTCTGAATTCATAAGTTGTCGAAAGAGCAATAATTTTTGCACTCTCAACTAATCTAGGGAAAGCATTCGGTATCTCACATTTCATATCAGAAATCCTCCATTGTCCTATTAAATCATCATTTTTTAAACTGGAGTTACAAGCAAAACATATAATGCTCAACCCAAACAAAACCATACAATCAATCCTTTTCATGTTTCTTTTATTTATACGTTTATATTCATACTTCTGCAAAATAAATCAATCATCAGCGTAGTCCTTGACTTTAGAGCTGTAAACTTTCAGCTTATACCCGTAACAATAAAAGCACGCCTTGTCAAATCTGTAAGAACAGCCCCAAACGTAACAAGCCTAAATCACTGACAACCAAACGTTCATACTGAGAAGACATGTTTTTTTCGATAGTTTGTTTTGTGTACATATCAGATAGTTTTCGTTGTCAACGATAACTATTTCTCGTTTTTTTCCTCTAAAAATTTGGAAGTATAAAAATAAAGTCTTTACTTTGCGATTCAAAGTACTTTTAACAATGACAGAAAAAGACTATTTAAAGGACATCAGCGAGATAAAAAACATGATGAATCGCTCATCGAGGTTTATATCGCTGAGTGGTTTATCGGGGATTATGGCAGGGGTTTATGCCATGATAGGAGCACTAGCAGCGAAATTCTATTTATTTCCGCCCAAAGGGGAAGTATTAATAATCGACTCATACAGGTTCAAGTTGATTTTGATAATGCTATTGTCTATTGCGGTTCTCAGTCTTGTTACAGCAATATTGCTCACAGTAATCAAAGCGAAAAAAAATAATGAAAAGATTTGGGACAGTACCACCAAGCGTCTACTAATCAATTTCATGATACCGCTACTTACTGGCGGAACATATATAATGATAAAACTATGGCAGCAAAACTATGGCATGAGCGGCTCTTTGATGCTCATCTTTTATGGATTGGCACTTGTCAACGCCTCTAAATATACTATCGGCACCATTCGTTACTTGGGATATGCAGAAATACTTACAGGGCTAATTTGTGCTTTACTCCCTGGCTATAGTTTTTGGTTTTGGTTTGCAGGCTTCGGCGTATTTCACATCATTTATGGCATAACGATGATTATCAACGAGAAAAGGCAATAGTTTTGGGTATAATCGACAACATAAATAAACAGTTTGATCATCGGGTGCGACTTGGCATTATGTCAATTCTAGCTGTAAATGAGGACATTGACTTCAATCGTCTGAAAGAGCTGTTGGGAGTAACTGACGGCAATCTTGCCAGCCATCTGAAATCGCTTGAAAAGGCTGAATACATAGTAGTTGAAAAGCTGTTTGTGGGCAGAAAACCTCAGACAAAATATAGGGCAACAAAATTGGGTAAACAAGAATTTAAAAAACATATCGAAGCACTAGAGGAACTACTCAAATAATTTATTTTATATAACAACTTTGAAATTCAAAGAGCTTTTAAATACAATATCATGGAAATACAAAGAAACACAAGGCAATCTTTTGGAAGTAAACTAAGTCAGTCTATCACTCTGAAAATCTTCATAGTAGGAGTATTAATTCTAATTTTATTGATACCCTTGAATTTTGTACAAGATTTAGTAGGAGAGAGGAAGGAAAGGCAACGAGAAGTAATTGAAGAGATAAATTCCAAGTGGGGTAAAGAGGTCATATTATCCGGACCGATTCTGAAAATTCCCTACATCTCTACCCGGTGGGTAATCGACGATAAAGGCCAAGAGCAGGTCATACAAAGAGAGACAAAAGACATTTATCTTCTTCCCGACGAGTTGAACATAGATGCCCATGCCGATGCCAAGTCACTAAAGCGCAGCATTTATCAATCGGTGGTTTACAGCTCCGACATTTCTGTAAAAGGCAGTTTTGCCCCAATAAAACTCAAGGCAGACATAGACCCCGAATACATTTTGTGGGACAAGGCAAAAATCATCATTCAGTCGTCCAACTTGAAAGGAATAAAAAACACTATCGTAACAAAGCTCGGCGACAGGGACTTACAGATGGCTCCGATTTACAGCACCAATCTCGGGCTAAACACCATCGAGAGCGATATAATCTCCGATTTGGAACACGACGGGACGACTCCTATCAGTTTTCAATTTGACATAAAGATTAACGGCAGCGGCAGTCTTGAATTTATTCCCTTAGGCAAGACTACCAATGCAAGCATGAGTTCCAATTGGGCATCGCCGAGCTTTGACGGGATGTTCTTGCCAAACGATGAAACCAAGGAAATATCGAAGGACGGATTTAAAGCCTCATGGACGGTCTTGCAGATGAATCGTCAGTTTGAACAAGAGTTTGTAAACGAACTTCCTTACCTACCTGAGTTTGCCTTTGGCACAAAGCTGCTAGTACCTGTGAATGAATATGCCAAAAGCGAAAGAGCTTCCAAATACGGGTTACTTGTGATAGCTCTCACCTTATTGGTGTTCTTGCTGATACAGCTTGTAAGCAAAATATACATCCATCCATTTCAGTACATCATGATTGGCTTGGCTTTAGTGATGTTCTACACCCTGCTTATATCAATTTCTGAGCAGAGTTCGTTTCTTCTTGCCTATTTTCTTGCATCAATATCCGTAATTGCCTTAATAGGAGCATACTCAAAAACTATTTTGAAGAAAATGAAGTTCTCACTTTTCGTGATTGCCACCCTACTCTGTCTTTACGGTTTCATATATATAATCATACAGATGGAGGACTATGCAATGCTGTCGGGAAGTATTGGACTATTTGTAATACTTGCAGCAGTGATGTTTTTCTCCAAGAACATTGATTGGAACAACAAGCAAGAAACTAATTAATAATTCACCATTATTAGCGTCATTGCGAGCGTTAGCGTGGCAATCTGTTCTTTGTTGTAGCAGATTGCCACCTTGCACGCTCCTTGCAATGACGTTTGTTTATTAGTATTTTACACGTTCAAGATTAAGGCATGCTTATTTTCTACAAATCATCTTCGGCAAGCACCACGAGGAAGTCATCCTTACACAGCTCCAACTCTGCATCCTTAGCCATATTGAGGGTAATACCAAAATTTTCGTTTTCATCCCTCATCTTGTCAAAAAATCTCACACCGAGACATATTTCGTCCCGCTTATTTGCCTGACGAAGAACGTCAATAAACTTCATCTTTGCAGGGAGTTCGCTTTCGTCGAAATACAGATTTGCCCTTTTTATGTATATCTCACTGCCATCTTCTTGCAGAATATCGTCGTAGAACAGTTGCATCTTGGGCTCTTCGCTCAGCAATGCCAATATCATTGTTGTGTATTTATTACTAACGATAAACTCGTCAAGGTCACGGCTCGGCATAAGTTCTTGATTTTCAGACATCAGCACTTGACTTATAAGTTTTGTTTTACTTCCACCCTCTCCGAGCTCCGTCTTCATTCTGCCCAACATCATGGATATCAACAAGGTGCGAGAGTCAATCTCATCACTCGACATCTCATTCTCTACATTAGCCAAGACCATTACAACATCATAGGAGAAAGGCTCTAGCGCAGAAAGCTCATCGTGAATAAGAGGATCTCGATAGCTGATATTCACTTTTATATTTGTATTCTCTACATCTATATCATTGATAATGTCTTCCACTTCCTGATTATGCTCTGGCAAAATAACATCGCACACCGAGCCGTCTTTCAGGTAGTCGTTAGCTTCGCTTATTAAAGTCTGCCCCACGTTGTGCCATCCAATAAAAAGCATTCTTTTGGCTGTTTGTTCTAGCCTGATATGCTTATATCCGAAATCTGAGTTTGTATTGAGTATCGGTTCGGAAGAGAAGCCTATTGTTGTTTCGTCTTCCGCAAAAATAATAATCTCCTCATCCTTACTCATAACATAATCTAACTCTGGGCGTAACATCAATTTATCGTCTTTAAACACCCCCAAAGGAATACCGTCTTCAAAGTGGAGAACCAAATCATGAAACTTCACTCCTTCCCATTTAGGGTCGCCGTAAAAATATATTTCACCACCGTCAAAAGACAGCATTTCGTTGTACACAGTTATCAATCCACTAGTTAGTGAGGTCTGTATCAGCAGTTTCCCAATAATACTCCAAACATCGATAGCTATAATATTTGGGTTATTCATTGTCTGTATAAGATCTCTTTTGTGCTCATCAAATATTTCTGTTATTACTGGTACTCCTACGCTTCCCTCAAAGTAAGTATTTACTGCTATAAGAGTCTTCAACACACGAACGTCGGAATTTTGCTTGTCTTCTTCTTTTGCTATTTCCTCGCAAGTAGCCATGACAATCACCGATTTTGCAAGGTGTGCGTTAATTCTGTCTAAGTCGTTTAAACGAGCAGGGTCGCCGTGAGTAACCACGACCTTCGTATTTTCAAAGTTTTTAATACTCGTTTTTATTACCTCGTCGATTTCTTCTTTGGAGTCTAGGGCCATAATCACAACAACGGCTTTATCTCCACTCTCGTTTGCCATGATAAGCTCCTTAATAATTCCCACTACCCTATTGCTCCAACCCAATATCAATGTAAAATCTTCTTCCAAAACTTGCCCTCTACCTTTTCTGAAATTATACATAATTTGGTCGATAGCCGTAGTTATGAAGGCAATAAGTGCAGAGAGGATAATTACGCCGACCGTTCCTGCAAGTATTGTTGTGATTTTAATCCACGGCGACGACAGGTGATCTTGATACATATTACCGGGGTCGGTCATCTGCAAGAAAATGAAATAGATATGATCCCAAAAAGTTTTAACATTGTTATAACCCTCCGCATTCTCGAAGCCCACACCAAAATATACTATCGCGGCTCTGATTGCGATTATTATTGCAAAAGAAAAAAGAAAAGCTACAAATAAGCTCCAAAAAATAGAGACTCCCCCTTTCGACAAGAACTGTTCAATCTTGTATCCGAGTCTCTGTTTAAACGAAAAATGATTTTTATCAGACATACTATATTATATTAAAAGTAAAATACAAGGCTATCAACACATTAGCGACTCTTACACGAGTCGCTGCTTATTTGCCGTAATACGACAATTTTTCACCGTCAAGGAAATCATCTCTTTTCGGACTAAAAACATCAATAAGCACGCCCTCTTCCAAGCACAATACCCCGTGCAGCTCATTGGGAGGAGCGTAGAAAGAATCGCCAGAAGCGAGTATTTGTTTTTTCTCGCCGACAGTAACCTCAAAGCTTCCTTTTACGATATAGCTAGTTTGCGAATGAGGGTGTGTATGAAGAGCCCCCACAGCATCTTTTGCAAACTTCATATGCACTAGCATAATTTTATCGTCATAGCCCATAATTTGTCGTGATACACCCTCGCCAACGGTATCCCATTGCATATTGTTTGTCTCAAAAAATAATTTATTACTCATATCTATATATTGTTAATACTTCATTTTTGCGCTTAATATTTTCTTCCCCAAAAAATCAAACAAAGTATCGCAAAGGTAAGCATAATATCTTTTTGTGTTCAATATTTTTTCTTAACTTTCACTCGGGTTAAATTGTTGGAAATACAATGTTTAGTCGTTGAACTGCTTAATCATTTAGAGCTTAATTGCTTGAAATTTAATGAATTATATTAATCAATGAATAGCCTCCTGCTTTAGCTGGAGGAATAATAAAAATACAAACCACCCCGCCTGCGGCACCCCTCCTCCACGAGGAGGGGATTTAAAAACTCTCCTCCTGCGAAGGAGGAGTACCCGAAGGGAGAGGTGGCGGCTGTTAATTGATACTACGATACTACAATGCTGTGTTGTTACGATAACAACAGCTAAATACGAGAACGTCATTGCGAGGAGCTGGCGACGTGGCAATCTCCTGCAACGAAGAACAGATTGCCACGCTGACGCTCGCAATGACGGATCCAAACTCTAAAGCCTAAACAATTAAACCTTAAACGATTCAACCTATCAACGATTAAACAAATCAGCAGTTCAACAAATCAACAAAAAACACTATCTTTGTCATAGGACATAAAAATCAAGATTATGAACATTGAGAAAACAGAGAGATATGTAAACCCCTTGACGGACTTCTGTTTCAAGAAGTTGTTTGGCACGGAGCTCAACAAGGACATATTGATTGATTTTTTGAATGACATTATCCCCGACCTGCCGCCCAATCACCGTATTAAGGACATCAGCTATAAGCCTACTGAGCATCTTCCTGATTTTGAATTTGACAGAAAGGCTATTTTTGATATTTATTGCGAGGGTCAGAATGGTCATCGTTTCATTGTGGAGATGCAGAAATATTGGCAATTATTTTTCAAGGATCGTAGTATTTATTATTCTACTTATCCCATCCGCGAGCAGGCAGAGAGAGGCGAATGGAATTTTAAGCTGGATGCCGTTTATACAATTGGGATACTCGATTTTATGATAGACACTGAAGAAAGTAATCCTGAGCCTGTTCACAAAGTAGAGTTGAAGAACGAGCGTAACGAAATCTTTTTTGACAAGCTGATGTATGTCTATGTTGAGCTTCCCAAGTTTACAAAGCAGGAGCATGAGTTGCAGACTATGCGAGATAAGTGGCTCTTCACCCTGAAGAATTTGGTTTATTTGCAGGAGCGCCCACGGGCTTTGCAGGAGCGAGTGTTTGAAAAGATATTCGAGGTAGCAGAGGTAGCAAAGTTCAATCATGCCGAGATGGAGGCTTATCAGAGCAGTCTTAAAAGCTTTAGAGACAACCACAATATTTATAAATCCAACATAGAAAGAGCTTTGGAGGAAGGCGAGAAGAGAGGCGAGAAGAGAGGAATCAAGAAAGGCGAGAATAAGAAGGCAGAGCAGACTGCACTACGCATGATAGCAAAAGGTTATGACAATACCACCATACACGAACTCACGGGGCTTAGCACTGCGAAGATAGAGAAGCTGAGAGCATCAATCAGTGCTCAGTGATGAGTGAGAAAAGAAGCGTCGAAGAGAAAGACAGACTGAAGAGGAAACGATTTGATGATTAGATAATTTTATAATAAAAAATGAAGGACATGAATAGCTATTTATCCAAAAATCTGAGAATCCAAAAATCTATGTATCCAAGTGCTAGAACAACTCTCATTCTCATGACATTGTTAATAATCGGTGCATGTACAGACACTTCCACCACTCCAATTGTAATCGGACATCGAGGAGCAGCGGGGCATACGATGGAGAACAGTTTGCCCTCAATACAGAAAGCTATCGATTTAGGAGCGGATGCTGTTGAGATTGATGTTTTTAAAATCTCCGACGGTACTATTGTGGTGTTTCACGACAACACCCTAGACCGTCTTACCGAGCATACCGGCTCGATTGAAAACCTCAACAAAAGCGATCTCGACACAGTACTATTAAAAGGCGGCATAAAGATTCCGACTTTGGAGGAGGTCTTGGATTTGATAGACAAGAAGATTATGTTGAACATTGAGCTTAAAGGAGCAAACACTGCAAGCTCCGTAAATATCATAATAAAAAAGTATATTAGCGAGAAAGGCTGGACAAACAGCGACTTCATCATATCAAGTTTCAAGTGGGACGAGTTAGAGGAAATGAGAAGTCTCAACCCCGACATTCCCATTGGCATACTGACAAGCGATGACATAGACGGAGCACTTATAGAGGCAGAGAAAGTCAATGCGAAAACAATACACCCAAATTTTAAGAAACTGAATGAAGTTAATATTAAATCTATGCACTCTAAAGGTTGCTTAATATATGCATGGACGGTCAACGAAATTTCCGATATAGCAGAATTAACGGGGCTTGGAATTGATGGAATAATTACAGACTACCCCGACAGAGTGAAGTAACAGAACGTTAAAATTTCCCAAACTTCATATTTTCGTAACAATTGTTACAGAGCATTGTAAGAAATCATCATACATTGCGATATTATTTTAGACAAACGCGATTTTTCGCAATAAACTTATAGTCAATTATTATGAATAAAATTTTACTTTTGGTTGGAACACTCATCTTATTCACGAGCACAGGTTTAGCTCAAGGTGAGAAGTTCACATTAAGCGGTACTATCAGACCGAGGTACGAACTCAGAGACGGCTACAAAAGCATGCTGAATGACAATGACAAGGCATCTAACTTCATTTCGCAAAGAACACGTTTAAACGCACTTTACAACGACGGCAAAGTTGGTGCAAAACTGGTTATTCAGGACATCAGCACATGGGGCGACAAGGGACAACTAGCCACAGGCGACAGCAATGGGCTTGGACTACACGAAGCATGGGCGAGCTATCAATTTGTTGATGGTTTTGGCTTTAAAGCTGGTAGGCAAGAGCTAAACTACGATGATGTCAGAATTTTAGGAAATGTAGACTGGGCGCAACAGGCAAGAAGCCACGATGCCCTCTTATTTCAATTCACCAAAGTTCAAAATTTCAAACTTGATTTAGGTATTGCCTACAACAGAGAAAGCGAACAAAACACAAACACCAATTACGCGGTACCTGGCTACAAGGCGATGCAATTTTTGTGGGCAAACTATCAATCTGACAAGTTTTACGGCAGTTTCTTATTCTTGAACAACGGAGTACAAGATTCCACGAAAACCGATTTAACAATCAGATACAGTCAGACTGTCGGGTTTTATCTAAAATCAAAGAATTTAGACGGCTGGGGATATAGTGCTTCTGCGTATTATCAGGGAGGCAAGCTCAAAGGCGACACAAAACTTTCGGCTTACTATTTTGCGGCAAGTCTAAACAAAAGGATTGCACAAAATTTCAGTGGAACACTTGGTTTTGAAGTGTTATCGGGCAACGACGAAGGTAGCACCGACACCAAGAACAAAGCATTTACTCCACTCTACGGAACAAATCATAAGTTCAACGGGCACATGGACTACTTCTACGTAGGAAATCACGGCAACAGTGTTGGACTAGGAGATTATTACCTAACTCTCAAGTACTCAAAAAACAAATTTACGACAGCCTTGACAGGACACTATTTCACAAGCATGGGCGATGTTCTTGACAATAACGACAAGGTGATGGACGACTACTTAGGTTTTGAGCTAGACTGGATGATTGGATACAAATTTACAGACAACTTCAACCTATCGGCAGGTTACTCACGCATGTTTGCAGGCGATGCCCTCAAGCAGCTAAAAAGTGGAGGCACTTCAAGAGACGACGCAAATTGGGCATATATAATGTTAAGTTTCACTCCTAAATTCCTGAGCCTATGATAAAACTATTCAACATACCAAAGTCTTGGCGACTACCATTCACCATATTGTTTGGTATACTTGGCGGCTTGCTCGTCTACACTTTCTACATGTCGAGGGCATGGTCTTATGCGTCCGACGACCCTGCGGCATGTGTCAACTGCCACGTCATGCAATCGCAGTATGCATCGTGGTTTCACAGCTCGCATAGGGAAAGGGCAAATTGCAATGATTGCCATGTTCCGCACGACAATGTATTCAACAAGTATGCATTTAAGGCGATGGACGGGCTTTATCATTCCTATGTATTTTCGACAAGACAAGAGCCGCAAGTAATACGAGCCAAGGAAGCGAGTTCCGGTGTAATAATGGACAATTGCATAAGGTGTCATTCAGATTTAAACACCACCATTGTAAACACTGGCATGGTCTGCTTCAAGGACACAAAAGAAGGAAATGGCAAGGCGTGTTGGGATTGCCACAGAGATGTAGCACACGGCGAGATAAGTAATCTTGCATCTGCCCCCAACGCCATCGTACCACTTCCTGAGTCTCCGGTACCGGATTGGTTAAGGAAAAGAATGAAAGAAGAAAAATAAAACACGAAATATTATGAGTAAAGAAAATTCCAAGAAATTAGGTAAAACACAAACAATATTACTTTTTTGTTTGGTGGCAGTTGTTGTATTCCTTTTGGGGATACTAGCAGCATCAATCACAGAGAGACGTTCCGAAGTTGCGGGTATTTACAGCCAAGGTCAAAAAGTTAAGATTGAAGGCATTGAAGCACGCAACCGCTTGTGGGGAGAGAACTATCCTCGCGAGTACGAAACATGGGAGAACACAAAACTTATGGACTTCAAAAGCAAGCACATGAGCAACCACTTGGAAGATGCGCTAGGTCAGCGTCCTGACATGGTTGTACTATGGGCAGGCTATGGTTTTGCCAAAGACTACAATGCACCGAGAGGACACTTTTATGCTGTTGAGGATGTGAGGAACACGCTTCGCACGGGAGGACCAAAGGGCGAAGAAGACGGACCTATGCCGGCAGCATGTTGGACTTGTAAATCTCCCGACGTGCCAAGATTAATGAACGAGATGGGCATCAATGAGTTTTACAATCACAAATGGGCAGCACACGGCGAGCAAATTGTGAACCCAATAGGATGTGCCGACTGTCATGATCCGGAAACAATGAATTTGCAGATATCACGTCCTGCACTTATCGAAGCATTCGAACGTCAAGGTAAAGACATCACAAAAGCAACACATCAGGAGATGCGTTCTTTGGTTTGCGCTCAGTGCCACGTGGAGTACTATTTCTCAAAAGAAGGCAATGTGGTAACATTCCCATGGGACAGTGGTTTCACGGTTGAGGCGATGGAAAAATATTATGACAATATTGATTTTGTAGACTGGACACACAAGCTAAGCAAAACACCGATGTTAAAAGCTCAGCACCCTGACTACGAAATATTCAAAATGGGACCACACGCCGAAAGAGGCGTATCGTGTGCCGACTGCCACATGCCTTACATGGCAGACGGAGCGGTTAAATTCACCGATCACCATTTGGTAAGCCCATTGAGAAACATGGAGCGCACGTGTTTGACTTGTCATAAAGAAACTCCCGATCAACTAATGCAGCTTGTGTACACAAGACAAGAAAAAGCATTTGAGTTAAGAAATAGATTGGAGGAATTATTGACCGATGCACACTTTGAAGCAAAATATGCATGGGACAACGGAGCAACAGATGCACAAATGAAAGAATCTCTTAGACTTATCCGCCAAGCACAATGGCGTTGGGACTTTGGAGTAGCATCGCACGGAGCATCCTTCCACGCCCCACAAGAGACCGAAAGGATATTGGCACATGGCATAGACAGGGCACATGATGCACGCAGAGCTATCAGAGAAGTTTTCTATGCTCTGAACATTCAAGACAGCTACAAAAAGCCTGTTTACGCAAACAAAGCTGAGGCACAGAAGATTATCGGCTTAGACATGGACAAATTGAAAACAGAAAAGAAAGAATTTCTTGAAACAGTTGTTCCGAAGTGGCTTGCAGATGCAGAAGCAAACAACAGACTATAAGCCACAGAACAGTACTGATTTAGTCTATATTTAAATTAATACTCAAATATCTCTAAACAAGGCAGCTCATAGGGTTGCCTTGTTTTTAATTAAAAACTTAATGTCCGAAATAACAAACAACAAACCACACAAACTAGGCTTAAAGAGCAGTCTTTTAATTTGCTTGGCAATAGCGGTAATAGGAGTTATATTGCAGATGAGTTTTGGTGCTTTCAACATCGAAATACTTGCACGTCCGGCAGGAATACTACCTATCCCCATACACTTGGTTTTGCTGTCGCTCATAATAGTTACAGCAATAATACTAGTTATCATCCTACAAGACAACAAGCTAGGCGCATTCTTATCGGGTGGCAATGCTGCACTGAGTTCTATTATAAGCTTCGCTATTCTTGCGCTGATACTCGGCATCACCACACAGTATGCTCATCCCCACCCTAGCGATTTGGCAGGGAAGTTGGGCATAAGAAACATGACTAGCTTTTGGCCTTTTGTTCTAATCTATGCCTACCTGCTAATCTGCTTGGTATTTGCCATTATAAAAAGGCTGACCAAAGGTTTTTCAATAAAAAATATCGGTTTCTTTTTCAATCATACCGGCTTATTATTCATGCTCTATTTTATAGGTGCAGGAGCATCGCAAGTGTCGCAATACTCAATCACGACAAGGGAGGGAGAAACAGAATGGAGAGCTACACACAGCAAAACAGGCGAAGTTGAAGAACTTCCCATTGCAATAAATCTAAAAGACTTTGTGATGGAAGAATACCCACCGAAGTTGGCGGTAGTACATCGCCGAACGGGAAAAGTACAGCCCGAGAGTTTGCCCGAATACTTTGACATTGACACTGTAAGAAACAAAGGGAAATTATTACATTGGGAGATAGAGATTGAGAAGTTTCTTCCGATGGCAGTACGCAAGGATTCGGTAGAATACGAAACCTTGCCGATGCCTGGAGCATGTCCTGCTAGTCTTGTGAAAGTTCACGACACAAAGTTGAACAAAGACTATACATCATGGATAAGCAGTGGCAACAACTTACAACTATATAAATTTTTACCTTTAGGCGATTCTTTGGTTTTAGCAATGACACAAGCAGAGCCAAAGCGTTTCTATTCGGATGTTGATGTTTATTTAAAAAGCGGAGAAACTATCACCAATAAAAGAATAGAAGTCAACAAGCCTATGGTAGCAGGAGACTGGATGATTTATCAGTCTGACTACGACAAAGCACTTGGCATCTCTTCCATCACAAGTATTTTTGATTTGGTCTACGACCCTTGGCGCAACTACGAATATATATCTATCATACTACTCACCATCGGCACTGTCTTCATGTTTTGGCGCAGCAAGCCCTCAAAAAGCAACAAATTATGATTTGGGAAAATTACATCATCATCGCCATCTCGACCATACTATTTTTAGTATCAGGCAGTTTACTTGTATTTTTCAGAAAGAAACATCAAAAGCTAGGCAATATACTTTATCTTTTGGGCGTGATTATCATAACATCGTTTGTAATAGTAATGTGGAACACTCTACAACGTCCACCGATGCGTACGATGGGAGAAACTCGACTTTGGTATGCCATATTTTTAACTGCAATAGGCTATCTTATTTATAAAATATGGGATTACAAGTGGATACTAACATACTCTGCGCTTGTGAGCAGCGTATTTTTGTTGGTAAATGTCTTTAAGCCTGAGATTCAGAGTAAAAACCTTATGCCTGCCTTGCAGAGTCCTTGGTTCATACCACACGTAAGTGTATATATAATGTCCTATGCCATGCTGGGGGCAGCAACGCTGATGAGTATCTACAGCTTGCATAAGAAAAATTACAACAATGAATTTATAGTCAAGATTGACGACATCGTTTACATCGGCTCAGGGATGTTGTTGTTGGGAATGCTTATGGGCGCACTATGGGCAAAGGAAGTATGGTGTCATTTTTGGTCGTGGGATCCAAAAGAGACCTGGGCTTTCGTAACCTTCGCCGTATATATGCTTTATGTACATTGGCGCAAGAGTAAGCCTTTAAAAAGACGTGAAGCGATGATTATTCTGATAATTGCTTTTGTATGTCTGATGATTACGTGGAAGGGAGTTAATTATCTTCCGTCTGCCAAAGCGAGTATGCACACCTACTTCAATTAAAAGAGCAAGATTTGGTACACCTAAAAAGGCTCCCCACAGGAAGTGAGGAGCCTTTTTTTAGTAAAATATTTTCTCTCTACAAGAACTTAAAGCCTACCACAGCCATAATTTGGTTAGAGCTCAAGTTGAAGTTTTTATTTACACTTCCCTGAAAAGCACCTCTAAGCCCAAAAGCAAAGGAGCCTACATCAAGTCCTAATCCATATTGCAGACCGTAGTAATTACTCTTGAAGTCGGCATAGCTATCCATATCCGTACCGTCGAGTTTTCCATTATCTCCAACGTTGAAAGAAAACACAGGACCTGCCACGGCAGAAAGTCGAAGCATTCCAACGTTTAGGATATCGTAGCCCAAAAGAACGGGAATATCGAAGCTGTTGTAGTTTACGTCAAACTCTCCAAAGCCAACATCTACCGCTTGTTTTGCAAAAGTATAATATGCCTCAGGCTGAACAAAGAAGCTACCAACAATGCCAAGTCGTGCAAATGCACCGACACCGTACCCCATTGTACCCTCACCGCTAAAACTCTCAGCTGCTTTGTAATTAGCAAACCTAGCACTAACCCGTATTCCTAAATCGAATTTATCCTGAGCTTGCAGACTACCTACGCCAATCAATAGCATAGAGCATAACCAAAGAATCCTTTTCATCATAACATTTATTTTTTAAGTTAATTATTTCTTAGTCAGTGAATCCACATCGGAGATTTCTACAAAAGTAGTTCCTCCTCCGACACCAAAGCTACCACCAGCATAGACTACTCTATCTTTTTTATCGAGTACCTTATCATCCACCAATCTATCCAATGCAGCCTTCACAGTTTTTTCTTTATTTTTCTTCGGACTCTCAGTAAACGGAAAAACGCCATAAGATATTGTCAACTTGCGCATAACACTTTCATTGTAGCACATGGCGTATACAGGCTTAACACCTCTAAAAGCAGAGATATATCTTGCGGTTTTCCCCGACAGCGTATTTGTCACAATTGCCTTTGCATCAAGGCTTTCTGAAGACTTGACAGCAAATTCGGCAAGATGAGCAGCCACATCATCACTATCAGTATTTGGAATTATATCATTTCTTTTATCCTTACTTTTCTCAACTTCCTTAGCGATTTTAGACATAAGTCTCACCGCCTCCACTGGGTATTTACCATAGGCAGTTTCGCCACTAAGCATAATTGCATCGGTACGCGAGAATATTGCAGTGGCAATGTCGCTCACTTCTGCTCTTGTGGGGCGCGGGTTTTCAATCATAGTGTGCAACATCTGCGTAGCAATAATAACAATCTTACTGCGTTCCACGCACTTACGCACCAACTCCACTTGATACACAGGTAGTTTTTCGGCAGGCACTTCAATACCCAAATCGCCACGAGCAACCATAATACCGTATGCACTGTCAAGAATTTCATCAATATTCTTTACGCCTTGCTCATTTTCTATTTTTGCAATAATTTTAGCGTCGCTCCCCTCCTCGTTTAGAATTTTCTGCACTGCGTCGACATCAGCCTTAGACCTCACAAATGAGTGAGCAATAAAATCTATTTTATTTCTTGCGGCGAAGCGTATATATTTGATATCTTTTTCGGTAAGTGCAGGAAGGTCGAAATGACATTTCGGCACGTTTATGCTCTTTTTGTTCTTTATTGTTCCGATATTCTTAACGTCGCAGACAAGTTTATCGTCTTTTTTGTCCACCACTAGCAGTTCAGTCTCACCATCGTCAATAAGTATGCTGCTTCCTGCGGGAACGTCTTTGACAAAACCCGAATAATTTGTACTGATAATATTATCTTTAGCCGACACCGCTTCATTGTCGTTAATTATCGTCACCCTATCTCCGATTTTGAGTTCCAGGGTATCTTCAGACACAGTTCTTACTTCGGGACCTTTGGTATCAATCAACACTGCTATTTCTTCTGAAACTGCTCTGATATTGTTCAATAAGTTAAGTGCCGACTCCTCTGTAATATGAGCTGTGTTCATTCTTGCTACATTCATTCCCTCATCATAAAGAGAGCGAATAAAGTCGACCTCACATCTGATATCTGATATGGATGCAATAATCTTGGTGTACTTCATTTATATGTATTTTAGTTGCTAGCCACTAGCTTTTATACTTTGGAAAAACTCTTCCAAAGTTGGCGCAAAATTATACAAAATATGCAGGTTTTGGCAAACATGTACTTTAAATTAATATTACTTTCCTGTCCTGGCATAATGATTTATTTGCTCCATAATGTTTTGTGTGGGTAAATATACTGTTTAACCGTATTGTCTCCTATCTTTAGTTTTGCCGTCATTGCGAGCGTAGCGTGGCAATCTGTTCTTTGTTGCATGAGATTGCTTCGTCGCCAGCTCCTCGCAATAACGTACGTTTATTTTGCATTTGCTTAAAGCGTATTGCATACAGCGTACAGCGGTATTTCTATTTGTCAATACTCCATTATCAATTAATAGCTGTCTTCATTATCATTCGTTATAGAGCCGCTTTATTATATTCAGATGGAAATCATTTAAAATTTCATTATGGTCGAAAGCCATTTCGGGGAGATTGTCAAAGTCGAACCACGCTGCATCGGCGGCATCGTCGGCGGCAACAGCCTCTATGGTATTTGGAATTTCACATGAATACACACCCGTGACCGTCCAGCCGCGGGGGTCTCTTCCTTTTTTATCTGCCAACTTAAAGAATATCAACTCATCGGGAGCGACTTCTATTGAGGTTTCCTCTTTCAGTTCTCTAGCTGCTGCATCGACGACGGCTTCCTCAAAATCGACAAAACCTCCGGGTATTGCCCACTTCTCTTTGAATGGTTCACGCAGTCTTTTAATCAGCAATACCTTATTGTCGGTATGCAAAATCACATCAGCCGTAAGAGCCGGCATTTTATATTCGTATTGATACATAATGATTAATAGTAGAATTCTTTCTTATAAGTATATTTATTTCCACATCTGTCTTCCAATTTAATTTCCAGCAGGTGCTTTTCGCCCAGCGACAATCGGGACTCATCAAAAACGTAATGATATAAGGACTGACTTTGCGTATATTCAAGCAATATCCATTTCCCGTCGATATAAGCATTTACGTGCTTTACTCCCGAGAGGTTGTCGAATGCTTTGAAGCTGATGTAAGGCGGTGTTTTTGAATTTGATATAGGCACGCTCTTCATCACAATATTCGGAGCGATTGTGTCAACAACTAGGTTATAACGTCCCAGTTCTTCGAAAGAACACTTAAGAAACTCTCCGTCATTCTTAAAATCCACACCATAAGAGCCTCCCGCTTTTTCGCGCATTATTGCCAGCTTTGGTCTCAGTTTTGGTGGATACTTTGACAGCATCACCGTAAACCTCCCATATTTTCTGAGCGGTATCTCGTCATAATCAATCTGATACGATGCCAGACACCCAGACGAAGTGTCAGGGCATTCGTATATTGACAAATACTCGTCGCGAAACAAAGAGCCTTCATCGAGGCTCACATAAAAATAATTTCCGTTGTATTCAATATTTTTTTTCGCATCAAAGAGTTTAGCATTCTCGTTTATCCGTTCTAGGCTTGGAGAACCATTTACACCGACAGCGGAGAAATTTACTGTTGATGTATTGCCTCGTGCATCCTTTAAAATTGCGACAAAGTTTTTCATCTCGCCGGGCTTCATATTTACGATTCCATTCCCCTTACCTTTATAGACAATAAGCTCATTCAGCGGTTCGCGCCATAACTTATTGACAAATCTTTTGCTGTGTACATACTCATAGTAATCCATATAGCTGTTAGAATGTCTAACGTTCTCGTATGGAATAGAATCGAAGTTCGACTCAAATATCAGCTCATTATCGCAAAAGAGTTGAAAATCAAGGATTCCATATCTGTATCTTTTATCATCAGTTTGATCTATTGCCTCGATTCCAAAGCCGATATTTCCAGTTACCTTTATTGGTTCGTCGACAATATAATTTGAGTTTGAGAGCGATTTAACTACAATTCTATCTTTACTTTTATTTCCCGTCACACTGGAATTAAGGTCGGCACCATAAGCAAAAACAGCGTTTACTCCTGGGGGTGTATTATCAGGGAACTTATAGAAATTCAATGGGTTATACACCATCACGCCGTCTGCGCTTCTAATTTCGAAATGTAAATGAGGACCTGCCGAGCCACCTGTATTTCCCGAATAAGCAATCAGCTCTCCTTTTTCGACAAATATTTTTCGGGCTTCACAATTAAGGTCAATAGTGTAATCCTTAAACTTATACTGCAGTTCTTGCACCAGGTTTTCCAGCTGTGGAGCAAACTTATCAAGGTGTCCGTAGACGCTCATAAATCCGTTTGCATGCAGTACGTACACCGCCTTTCCATACCCTCCATATCCCACTCTGATTCTAACGATTTGCCCATCGTAGACGGAATGTACGGGTACTCCGATTACACGGCTGGTCGTAAAGTCCAAGCCCATATGGAAATGGTCTTCTCTGAGTTCTCCAAAATTACCAGAGAGCAGGACAGGGATATTCATTGGCTTCACAAAAGGATTTGACTGAGCATATACCACTGAATATAAACATGAAACAAAGATAGACAATAACAACAAGCGACAATTCATAAACCTAAAATATTTGAAGCTACAAAGCTACACAAATATGTAGCTGTTGAAAGAATTACAATAAAAAAGTCGAATCTATTTTAAAATCATCACAAAATGCATTACTTTTGCGCAATAGCAAAATATTATGACTGAACAAGAACGTGCTGTCATAGAACGATTAAAGAGCAAATTAGTCGCCCTTTTTGAAGTATTAGACAAGTTGAAGAGCCGAGTAGTAGAATTAGAATCTGACAATCAGCAACTTCAATCACAGTTGGTGCATATCAAAGAGGAATACAGCAAGGTAAGTCAGAAATATGAAACTTCTAAAGTAGCCCTAGCGATGACATCGTCTGATGGTAACAAGGAAGCAAAGGCTAAGATTGACAAGATCTTAAAAGAGATTGACAGGTGTATCAACATGTTGAATACATAAAATGGACAAAAGGACAATAAATATCAAGATTGATGGCAAAGCATATCCTCTAAAGATAGAAGCAGAGAAAGAGAAGCTCTATCGCGACGCTGCTAACAAACTGAATGAGTGCATATTAAAGTACCACAAACAGTTTGCACACAGTGTTGACAGGACTGATATATTTGCCATGGCGGCATTCAATTTTGCACTCAAAAGTGAAGAATTGGAGCAAGAGCTTGATTTCGATCCTATAGCAAAAGAGGTAGAGGCAATGACCGCTGCCATAGAGTCCTATTTGTAAACACCACTCTCAAAGTTAAGTAACTCTCAATCGCTAGCTGCTATCGAAGATATAGTCAAGATTAGCATACTCAGTATGCAGATATAGTTATTTGAAGTATTAAAAATATATTATTATACCAATATGAATGAAGTTTTATACGCCATATCGGGACTAGTCGTAGGAGCAGGACTAGTTCTCATAGTGATAAATATTATTTTCAAGAAGAAGCGCTCACATATTCTTGAAGAGGCAAAAGCCGAAGGCGAGATTCTAAAGAAAGACAAGATGCTCCAAGCGAAAGAACACTTTATACAGCTCAAATCGGAGCATGAGAAGTATGTAGCCGACCAGAAGAACAGATTATCGCAGAGCGAAAACCGAGCCAAGCAGCGCGACAATGAAATCAATCAGCGCAAGAACGAACTCCAGAAGAAAGTAAAAGAGTTTGAGAAAACACGTAGAGATGTTGATTCGATGAAGTCCAAATACCAAAGCAGCATTGATAAGGTAGAAGCTAAGAAAGACGAGCTCAACAAGGTTATCAAACAAAAAGTAGATCAGCTAGAGACCATCTCGGGTTTATCGGCAGATGAAGCTAAGAGCCAGTTGGTGGAAGCTATGAAAGACGAGGCAAAGACCGAAGCCATGTCTTTCATTCAAGACAGCATAGAGGAAGCGAAGCTCACAGCTGGTCAGGAGGCTAAGAAGCTTGTTATCAAGACGATTCAGAGGGTCGCCTCGGAGGCGACCATTGAGAATGCCGTTACGATTTTCAACATCGACAACGACGATATTAAGGGGCGAATAATTGGACGCGAAGGGCGTAATATTCGGGCATTAGAGGCAGCAACGGGTGTAGAAATCATAGTAGACGACACTCCAGAAGCTATCATATTGTCATGTTTTGACCCAGTACGCAGAGAAGTAGCCCGCTTGGCACTACACCAACTTGTTACCGACGGTCGTATCCATCCTGCACGGATTGAAGAGGTAGTCAACAAGATAAAGAAAAATGTAGACGAAGAAATACTTGAAACGGGAAAGCGCACAGCAATTGATTTAGGGATACATGGTTTACATCCTGAGCTTATCAAGCTAATCGGTAAGATGAAATATCGTTCATCTTATGGTCAAAATTTGCTTCAACACTCAAGGGAAGTAGCAAATTTATGTTCCATTATGGCAGCGGAGCTAGGTCTAAATTCCACCAAAGCAAGAAGGGCCGGGTTATTGCATGACATAGGCAAGGTTTCTGACGAAGACCCCGACCTAACGCATGCTGTATTGGGGATGAAGCTAGCAGAGCGATATAAGGAGAAACCCGACATCTGCAATGCTGTCGGAGCACACCACGAGGAAGTAGAGATGGAGACTTTATTAGCACCTATTGTTCAGGCTTGCGATGCCATTTCGGGTTCTCGTCCTGGTGCTCGTCGAGAAGTTATAGAGTCGTACATTCAAAGGTTGAAAGCCTTGGAAGACATTGCCTTGACCCATCATGGAGTTACAAAATCTTACGCCATCCAAGCAGGCAGGGAGTTGCGAGTAATCGTGGGAAGTGAAAAGATTTCTGACGATGAGGCACAAACAATATCCTATGATATTTCCAAGAAGATACAAGATGAGTTGACCTATCCGGGACAAATCAAAATAACAGTAATACGTGAGACCCGCGCAGTAAGCTACGCAAAATAACACAAAAACAAATGAGAGCATTCATATTCCCCGGGCAAGGGGCACAATATTCGGGCATGGGTAAGGACTTGTATGACCGCATGCCTTCTGCCAAGAAGCTATTTGACAAGGCGAACGAAATTCTTGGTTTTGAAATTACAAAAACGATGTTTGAAGGTTCAGCAGAAGAACTAAAACAAACAAGAGTTACTCAACCTGCCATCTTTTTGCATTCGTCGATATTAGCATTAGTAACTGACGCTTATACCCCTGCCATGGTAGCGGGGCATTCCTTGGGTGAATTTTCTGCCTTAGTGGCAAACAAGGCTATAAAATTTGAGGATGCATTGCGTTTGGTGTCTCAACGGGCTATGGCAATGCAAGAGGCTTGTGATGCCAATCCGTCGACGATGGCGGCAATACTCGGCTTAGATGATGCACTTGTAGAGAAGATATGCGCAGAGGTTTCGGGCATAGTGATTGCGGCGAATTACAACTCTCCCGGTCAGCTGGTTATCTCAGGCGAGACAGCCGCTGTCGACGAAGCCTGTTCCAAACTAACAGAAGCAGGAGCACGCAGAGCCATAAAACTGCCAGTGGGCGGAGCATTTCACTCACCCCTTATGGAGCCGGCAAGAGAGAAATTGGCAAAAGCCATTGAAGCGACTCCGTTTTCAGAGCCTGTATGTCCTGTATATCAAAATGTAGATGCAAAACCTCACACCTCAGCAGCGGAGATTAAAAGCAATCTCATACTACAACTCACAGCACCGGTGAGATGGACACAATGCGTACAGAATATGATTGCCGACGGTGCAAAAGCCTTTGTCGAGTTAGGTCCAGGCAAGGTCTTACAAGGTCTGGTAAAAAAAATAGATAAGGATATAGAGGCTGTCGGTATTGATAAAATCTCCGAATAGAGCTTTCCGAATCTTCTAATATATGAGCCTTGAAAAGGAAATTTTAAGGCTCATTTTTCATTCATTAAAATGGATACTTATCTCTATCTCCGCAAAGTGTCGAAACATTTCCATCACTCCACAATATTTTTCGACCGACAAATCTACAATCTTCTTGAGCTTTGTTTCGTCTAAGTTCTCCCCATAAAAGTGATAATATACCTCAACCTTGTTGTAATATCTCGGATGCTCATCCGTAAGCTCGGCTTCAACATTAATTTTCAGGTCTTTAATTTCTAGTCTCATTTTTTCGAGAAGAGAAATAACATCAATTCCGGTGCAGCCTGCCAGTGCCGACAGCATTAGTGCCTTTGGACTCAAGCCTTTGTTGTTTCCGCCCACACTTACAGGAGCATCCATCAGGAGCTCACCTGAAGGATTTGTGGAATGAAAGAGCATATCTTTCTTCCATGTTGCCATAATTTTATTTACCTCAGCCATATCATTAATAATTTCTCAGTTAGAAAAAGCAAAAGCGAGACCTTCATGGAGCCTCGCTTTCATCCAGTCTACAAACCGAACATCAAAGCGTCAGCTTATATCCTTTTCCGTGGACATTAATAATCTCAACAGCTTCCTCATTTTTAAGGTGCTTCCTGAGTTTGGTTATATAAACATCCATACTCCGTGCGTTGAAATAATTATCTTCCACCCAAATTGATTTAAGTGCAAAATTTCTCTCCAACACAGTGTTTTGATAAACGCACAAAAGTTTTAATAGTTCGCTCTCCTTCGTTGTCAGCTTAGTTACGCTATCGCCCTTGGTAAGAGTCTGTTTCAAAGAATCGAAAACAGTTTCTCCCAGCTGGTACGACACCTGACTATCCATACTAATTTCCCTAGATGTTCTACGCAAGATAGCTTCTACTCTATAGATAAGCTCTTCCATGCTAAAGGGCTTGGTGATATAGTCATCCGCTCCTAGCTTAAAACCTTCTATCACATCACCTTTCATATTTTTGGCAGTCAAAAACATAATAGGTACATCTTTGTTCACTGACTTAATATCAAAAGCAAGGGCAAAACCATCCAGTTTCGGCATAATAACATCGAGGATGCACAGCGAGTACTTTTCTTTCAAGAATGCCTCATAAGCAGCCTCCCCGTCAGAAAAAAGATCAGTTTCAAAGCCTTTTGTCGTTAGATACTCCTTAAGCACGGTGCCTAAGTTCTCATCGTCTTCAGCAAGTAGTAATTTAATTGATTTTTTCATTGCTTGTAAATTTTATAAAACGGGTTATACAAACTTCGTACCATCGACATTACGTCCCTTTTAAACATTCTATCTATTTAGTGAGAAAAAAAAGCATAACTCAATATAGGCAAGTTCTCTCAAATACAATATTCAATAGGCAGAATAAAGCCAACAATACATCAAAATCTCCGATTGACTCCATCATCCAACTGCATATTATATTAAACAAAATATGCTTCCCCTCAACTAATCAATTAAAGACATTACAAACATACAAAAAATATCTCAGGGTCAAACATTCTTACACTTAAAAAAACACATTTATAACAAGCATTTACCCAACTTTTGCTTAATAAAAATTATTTAACCCACTTTTAAATTGTGCAATTAATTATATATCAGCGACATATCTGAATGATGAATTTAATCTAAGTCTACTTAGGCTAACACAATTGTAAATATACATATAAATATCCTCTTATAATAGCAGCTCAGTATTCACCAAACAGACAAAAACGACAGCAATAATAACATTCATTTAGACAAGATGCTGTAAATATGTAAAAATCAGTACATAAAACCACAAGACTGAGACATCAAGCAGGCAATCTTTTTTCAATATAAGTAAAAAAAAATGGTTCTATAACGAATAGAATGGGGAATGGTATAAATACAATGTTTAATCGTTGAACTGTTTAATCGTTTAAGGTTTAGTTGTTGGTTGTTGGTTGTTAGTTGTTGGTTTGAAGTTTAGGGACGTAGTCCCGATATCTTAGTAGCAAAAAGATGTCAGAAAAATAATAATAGGGGCGATAGCCCTGATATAGATACAGGTTGATTTGTTGATTTGTTTAAAGTTTAATTGTTTAGAGTTTAGAGTTTAGGGTTTAGAGTTTAGGGTTTAGGGTTTGGGTTTAATTGTTTAGGACTTAGAGCTTAATAGAA
>JBKECW010000094.1:0-67914 GCA_047975005.1 Bacteroidales bacterium
TACCGACGTGCCGGCATAGAAATCAGTAAAGCGCATTCCCTGCCCTGCTAAACTATCCAATATCGGAGTTTTTATTTGCTCCTGCCCATAAACTCCGAGTTCTCCATAGCCCATATCGTCTGCCAATAGGAACAGGATGTTAGGCTGCTTGGCTTCTTCCTGAATCGAAGGTTTGCACGACAGCAGTGAAAATGCCAAAAGAAATAATAATGTGATATGTGGTTTTTTCATATTTATGGTATAGACTGTTTCGGATTCTTTCCCTACTAGTTATTGTTGTTCAACGGGTTTTATTTCCTTTCCTTTTATTTGTAAATCTAGTTGATATTCAGGTATAAGGCTAGCTCTTTTTAGTGTAGCATTTAGTGCTTCTTCTCCTGCTCTTGTGTCGTCAAAATAAACCGCTGCCCCCCTAGCCATCGGCGTAAGTTCCAATAAAAGAGATTTATTCTCCAGTGGGAAATGAAGCCTATTTAGACCAACTTCCCATACCGTGCCATTATAAAAGTCGTCAGCAACTAAACGATGATTAAAATATATTTTGCCATTATCTCCCGTGTAATCAAGCTGCATATACGTGTTGGATACGCCGTCCATATAGCCCTCTGGCAAAGTCAGGGAGTATCTCTTTGTCGCTGTTGACGAGGCTGTCGGAAAATTAAGACCCGAGACAATCTTGGGACTTGAAAATCCATCATAACCTCTTAATACGGAAGGGTAAGTGTAGGCATCCTTAGTTATCCACGACTCATTGCTGACCAATGTCACTCTGTCAGTATTAAAATATTCAACTTCCAATTGAGCAGCAAAGGCTCCCTCGCCAAGTGCGAAAGGGAAATCTAGCAATAGCTTATTGTCTCCTTTCTGCACATAGCCCGTGAGGTCGATAGTGTTGACAGCTTCTGCCTTAATATCGCTATTGACCCAAACCGAGTTGAGCTGTAACCTGCATGTTGATTGTGATGCTATGATTAATTGCGCTCTTTTGATTTTTGACGGGTTTCCAAGATTAAACTCTTTCAAGAAAAAACGATGATGTAATCTATTGTTATTGTTGAGTTCGGTAATGTCGCAGGTTTTCAACCATTTGGCATCGTCAAGGGGCTTGAGCTCTCGTACTTTCAGTTCTAAGTCCTTTTTTGCAGTCGTAAACTCAAAATGGCTAAATGGTATTTCGGAGTTGCTGTCCTCGTTTAACTTGTTTATCTTAAATGTATTGGATGTTCCGTAAACATGGAGCTTATTTCCATTCATATACATGTTGGCATCGGATACGAAGAAGTGCTGCATATTGCCGTCGTTTAAAAGCCAAGTCTGCTTTGCCTCTGATTTGCTGAGTACGATAATTTGTTTTCGTTTGCCATCTTTGTCCGTTATGTTGATAGTACAATCTAGCCCGGGTTTCAATTCGCTTATCAGATAATTCCCGTCTTTTTGCTTTACCAAAGCCTTAGAGCTGCTGACTGATTTAATATTCTTGCCGTCAAGAAGAAACTCGGGTGCGGCAATGGCATCCTCGATGAAAATCCATTTGTTCCCTAAATGACAAAGTGGCTGTGAGCTAGCGTATTTGAGTAAGATATTATCCAATCCGAAATTTATAGGCCAAACAAACATTGCGCTGTCTTTGATGGTGATGGGCGTAGATGGGAGCTTTATAGTCTCATTCTTGAGTTTGATTGAAAACTGAACACCATTTTTTTGCTGACTGATGTTGTGGCGACAGTAGTTTAGTCCGAATAAGTATGCAGAGTTCCCATCCGACCGCAAAGCATATTGCAACTCGTTCCCCTCTTCTGCAAGAATAGGCATCATAGGTGCTAACCTGTCGCCAAACTCATCTAAAAAGTAATGTAGCTTTTTTATCTCATAATAGGGCTTGTTGAGTTTCCCCGATTCCCTTATCGCTGCCTGAAAATCGTAGGATATTACCGGATTTCTATTCCAATATCCCGTTTCATCTTTATTTTCTTCCATCGTTGTGAGCTGTCCATGAGGGTTTGAGCCGCCTGCAAACATATAGTAGCCCGGCATATTACTGCCTCCTCCCAATTTAGATATTACTAAGCCTAGCCCATCTATAGCGTTGATTTTCAGCCTTCGATGTTCTGTATTCATTATCCCTACACCCATTTCACACGTGAAATTCGGATATGTCGTATAATCAAGATATCCGCCCTCGCTAGTAGTAATGTCATTGCCGATATCTGCATTATCGCGATAGAGAGAGAATTGAAAATCAACACAATTTGTATTGCGGCTCAGATTGCCTGCCCATGGTTGGTCGGGATATGCTCCCCATAAAGGAACTACCTCGTAGGCTGGCACAGAACCATTCCCCCAACCCGTAACGGTATATAATGGCACGTCCAAACCGTATTTTACTGCTGTTTCTTTTAGCCATTGTATGTGAGGCTCACCTTTTTTTCCATATCGATATTCATTTTCAAGTTGTATGCCAATTACAGGACCTTCGTCCTTATAAAGCAATCCTTGCAACTGCTGTGCTACTTGCTTATACCACTCTTCGGCATAGTGCTGATAAACAGGGTCGTTAGAACGGTTCTTGATACAAGTCTTTGTCAAAGCCCAGTCAGGAGTCCCTCCATTCCTTACTTCCGCATGACACCAAGGTCCAATGCGCGGATAAGCATACATGCCATGCTTAGCACAGAGCTTGACAAAGGAACGCAAATCCTTATTGCCCGTCCATTCAAACTGACCTTCTATCTCTTCGTGATGTATCCACAACACGTAGGCGGCAATGACAGTAATCCCATTGGCTTTCATTTTCAAAATTACATCTTCCCACTGCTCCTTAGGAATGCGAGTGTAGTGCATCTCGCCCATTACCGGTATGACCGTCTTGCCTGCAATCGTTAGATACCTGTTGTTGACGAGAATTTCTTTCCCTTTTATGCCAGGATTCCCCATTTTTAGCTGCCCTTCTATTATGCCCGTTTGAACTGAAGAAGCATCAATGGAGTACTTGCTTTGACCACTGCTATATAGAAATGCCGAAAACAATATGAGACTTAATAAGGTGTTTTTCATTGTTGCCGATTTTAATATTTATATTCGCTGCAAGTTACAATAAATTTATACCAATATGCTTGTGATAATTATATATTCAGTTGCATATTGAGCATATCCTCCATGATTTGTCGAGTTAAGCAGGTGGATGTGCATGTGTATTCAAAAATCAATAGTGTTACTAAATGGCTAACTTGGAGCAAAGTTAGTGTTAGGAGAATGGTTTTAAAATGTAAGAACTCACGAAAAGCATGTAAAATATCATGATTTGTTTAATGGGAGGGGAAATTTAGAATTAAAAAAAGCCGCAGAATTTACTCTGCGGCTTTTTTAGGGAGATGCTAAGTAGTATTACTCTTTGTCTTCTATTGTCTTGTAGCCGATACCTTTTACGGTAACGATGATATCGCTGCCTACTTTCTCTCTCAGCTTTCTGATATGCACATCAATGGTTCTGTCGCCAACAACTACGGACTCGCCCCAGATTGAAGAATAGATTTCTTCGCGGGTCATTACTTTGCCGGGCTTGCTTGCCAACAACGACAGCAATTCAAATTCTTTTTTTGGAAGGCTTAGTTCCTCGCCATCTTTGTAAACAACGTATCTCTCGCGGTCGATAATAAGATTGCTTAATTCAATCTTGGGCGAAAGGTTTAGTGCGTTGTCTCCACCCGCACCGCGTCTTCTGCTTCTTTTGAGAAGTGCAGCTATTCTGCTCACAAATACTTTTGGCTTGATAGGCTTGGAGATATAATCGTCGGCTCCTGCCTCAAAACCTGCAACTTGCGAATAGTCTTCGCTGCGGGCTGTTAGGAATGTGATGATTACATCCTTTAGCTCGGGAATTCTGCGGATTTCTTCACATGCCTCAACGCCGTCCATCTCGGGCATCATTATGTCAAGGATTACTAAATCGGGGTTATGCTTTTTTGCCAATTCGATAGATTCCCTGCCATTGTTGCAGGTGTAAACTACATAACCTTCCTTTCTCAAATTGTAACTAATGAATTCGAGGATGTCTTGTTCGTCATCACAGACGATTATTACGGGTTGTTCTGCCATAGGTTTAATTTTTATACTTATCCAAGGTAAAGGTGAATTTTGTGCCTATACCTACTTTACTGCTAACTACTATTTTTTGTTTGTGCGCTTCGATGATGTGTTTTACTATTGAAAGCCCCAGTCCCGTACCGCCTTGCTCTCTCGAACGATGTTTTTCTACTCTGTAAAAACGCTCAAAAACTCTGCCAACATGGTCATCTGGAATACCAATTCCGTTGTCTCTTACCTCGATGGACACTAAATCTTCATCAGATTCGTCAATGCCTACCGATACATATCCGTTGTTTTTGCCATATTTAATCGCATTAGACACCAAGTTGGTCATTATATCTGTAATACGCAATTCGTCGGCATAAACCCAAACGGATTGCTCAGACTTATTTTTTATTTGCAATTCGATATTTTTCTGATTCGCCAAGTATAGGAACTGTTCAAAGATCTCTTCAACCAGGCTGATTATATCAAATTTTGCCTTCTGTAGTTTCATCCCTCCAGACTCAAACTTGCTTATTGCTTCAAGGTCGTTAACAACGCTTATCATACGGTCAACACTCTTTTCTGCACGGGATAGGTACAATTTGTTGACCTCCGGGTCGTTAATTGCCCCCTCCAATAGAGTAAGGATATAGCCTTGAATATTAAAAATCGGAGTTTTTAGCTCGTGCGAAACATTGCCAAGATACTCTCGTCTGTATTTCTCCAAGCCTTTTAGACGCTCTATTTCTTCACTTTGGGCATTGCCGAAACTGTCGGCAAAAACTGACGTGTGGCGAACTCTTCCTCTGTTCTTTCGTTCGCGGCTTTTAATCGCTTCGACAACATCAAAAACTAAAGAACGAACAACCTGCCTAAATAGAAAATATGATACCACAAACGAGGATGCAACTATTATTAGCGCTGTTAGTACGGGGAGTTCTTCTTCAAGGTAATAAAATATTATACAAGCAATTATGACAATTGAGCTTGTTATTGCCGAAAGTATATATATACTCTTATTGTATGTATTGCTTTCCATCATTCTTATTCATAAAGAGTGTGCTAAGGTAATTATTTTTTACTAATTATTACTATAATACTAATTTTTTGTGCGGGAAGTAACAGGATTCCCAAGAATAATATCACCCTTGTAGTTCTCCATTGTGGTGCTTACATAGCGTTAGTCTCGTTAATACATTTGTTCATAGATTTGATAATGCCTGTTTGATTCTCCGCTTTGCGCAAATTTAATATGCCTCCATCACTACTTATTCGTTCCCCACTAAGTGAGAGTTCAACGTTTCTATCTTTTAGAGGAGATAAGGCTAATTTAACTTGGCGATTTTCAAGATCGTTTTCTATCTTGTGTCATACAAGGTGGTTTTTGTTGTATACCCAAATATAATGATTTCTCAGCTATTTTTGGGTAACATACCACCTCTTTTATGAATAATATAGGCTAAGTAAATTGACAGCAGAAAACAATTTTGAACTTGTGTCGTCAGCCTGTCAGCTCATCAAAAAGTTATTAATTTCCATTGCCGTGCGCCTGCCGTGGTTTAACGCTCGCACCACAAGACTTGCGCCCGTAGCGCAATCGCCCGTAGCAAAAACTTTATTATGATTGGTCAAACCGGCTTCCCTTGTAGAGATGTTGCCCCGATTGTCATAATCTAGGCTCATGCCGTCAAGCAAGCCCTCGTGAATAGGCTGAGTGAAGCCCATCGCTAGCAATACTAAATCAACTTCTACTATGTGCTCTGTACCGGCTTTCTCATTAAGCTGCATTCTGCCATCTTCACTTTTTGTCCACTCAACTTCGACTAGTTCGACCCCTGTTACTTTGCCGTTCTTGCCAATAAAACGCTTCGACGATAGGCTCCACCGTCTCTCGCATCCCTCTTCGTGCGATGACGAGCTGCGCAAAGTATTAGGCCAATAAGGCCACGGATTGTTGTCGCCTCGCTCTTCCGCAGGCTTTGGCATTATCTCTATTTGCATGATACTGTTTGCTTTTTGGCGTATTGATGTGCCTACGCAATCAGAGCCCGTATCGCCACCACCGATAACTAGTATTTTTTTGCCTCTTGCGGTCAGAAGCTCCTCGTCAGAGTATTTCTCGCCTCTGATAATTTTATTCTGTTGCTTGAGAAAGTCCATGGCGAAATGTACTCCGTCTAACTCCCTACCGTCAATGGGGAGGTCGCGGGGCTGCATTGCTCCTATTGCAAGGCATACAGCATCGTAGTTATTCAGTAAATCCTCGTTTGAAATGTCCACTCCTGCTTTTGTGTTGAGCTTGAAATTAATCCCTTCTGCCTCAAAGATTTCCACGCGCCTGTTTACCACCGACTTATTTAGTTTGAAGTCGGGTATGCCGTAGCGCAAAAGTCCGCCTGCCGCATCGTCTTGTTCGATAACATCTACCGTATGCCCGAGTTTATTAAGGATGTCGGCAACCGATAAGCCCGAGGGTCCACTGCCGACAACTGCTACTTTCTTGCCTGTACGGGTCTGTGGCGGCTTTGGTACAACATGCCCTCGCTCATAGGCCTGCTCCATCACCGCTGCTTCATTTTCTCTGATGGTAACAGCTTCATTATGAACCGCCAGTACACATGCCTTCTCGCAGGGAGCAGGACACACTCGGCCCGTAAACTCAGGGAAACTGTTGGTGCTTTGCAATATATCGCTTGCTAACTTCCAATTGCCTTTGTAAGCAGCATCTTGCCACTCCGGCATCTTGCTGTGTGTGGGGCAAGCCCAGTGGCAGAATGGTATCCCACAGTCCATACATCTCGATGCTTGTGCTTGTCTGTCCTCTGTGTTCAGGGTCTGTTCTACCTCTCCGTAATCTTCTATTCTGTCGTGAACGGGGCGGTAGCCGCCGTCTTTTCTTTTTATTTCTATAAAACCTTTTGGATTTCCCATGATTGTCTTTTTTTATTCTTGGTGAGACGTTTCTTCCGTTGTGCTTTGAAGTCGTTTTTTAATCTCTTGAAGTTTAGTCTCCTCAAGCACTTTCTTATATTCAAACGGAATTACTTTGATAAATTTAGGTAGATAGTATTGCCAGTTTGTCAGTACCTTAGAGGCTACCGAGCTGTTGGTATTGATGAGGTGCTGATTTATCAGTTCCTGCAATTCGTAAATATCGTCGGTCTCCAACTTATCCAGCGACACCAAGCCCTTGTTGCAGTAGTAATCGAAATTGCCTCTTTCGTCAAGCACGTAGGCTATGCCGCCGCTCATACCTGCTGCAAAGTTACGACCTGTCTTGCCGAGTACTACAACCCTGCCGCCTGTCATATATTCGCAGCAGTGGTCGCCAACACCCTCAATTACTGCTTTTGCTCCGCTGTTTCTCACAGCAAAACGCTCCCCTGCAACGCCTCTAACAAACAAATAGCCCGAAGTAGCTCCATAAAGTACCGTATTGCCGATGATGATATTGTTCTCGGGGATAAATCGACTTTGAACAGGTGGTACTACTGTTATCTTGCCGCCTGACAATCCTTTGGCTACATAATCGTTGGCATCGCCAACCAACTTCAAAGACAATCCCTTCACGGCAAATGCCCCAAAACTTTGTCCTGCCGAACCCTTAAATTCGCAGTTGATAGTGTCGGGTGGAAGACCTGCTTCGCCATGTGCTTTGGAAATTACTCCCGAAAGCATTGCCCCAACTGTTCTGTCGGTGTTCTGAATAGGCTTGGCTAACCATGTCTTGCGCTTGGATTCTATGGAGTCGTTAACCTCCACAATTATCTGGTGATCAAGCACCTGTCCGGCGGTTTTTACATCAGGCTCTACATTCTTGATAGCATTGGTTTTTGTTTCTTCGGGCATGTAAATAAGAGGAGAAACATCTAATGTTTTGTGCTTGCGGTGTTTTAAATCCTTGCGTGGTTCAAGCAGGTCAGCTCTTCCGATTATCTCGTCCATGCTCCTATAACCAAGTTCTGCAAGATGTTCTCTGACCTCTTCTGCTATAAACTTAAAGTAGTTGATAACATATTCTGCATGACCAAGATAGCGTTTCCTGAGTTTCTTGTTTTGTGTGGCTATGCCTGCCGGGCAAGTGTTGAGATGGCACTTGCGCATCATCACACAGCCCAGTGTTATCAGTGCTCCGGTGGCAAAACCAAATTCCTCAGCTCCTAATAATGCCGAATAGACAACGTCCATGCCTGTGCGTAACTGCCCGTCGGTTTGAAGTTTTATTCTGCCTCGCAGATTGTTTAGTACTAAAGTCTGCTGAACCTCTGCAACACCTATCTCTAAAGGCATGCCAACGTGCTTGATGGAACTTTGCGGACTTGCGCCTGTACCTCCTTCTGTTCCGCTAATTACTATCAAATCTGCATTTGCCTTGGCAACTCCTGCTGCTACTGTGCCAACTCCGTTTTGTGAAACCAACTTTACGCTTACTTTCGCATTGGGATTAACATTCTTCATGTCAAAAATCAACTGTGCCAAGTCCTCGATGGAATAAATGTCGTGGTGGGGTGGTGGCGAAATCAAGGTAATGCCCGGAGTAGAGTTTCTTAGCTTCGCAATAACTTTGTTCACCTTAAAGCCCGGTAGCTGCCCACCCTCGCCGGGTTTAGCTCCTTGTGCTATCTTTATCTGTATCTCTTGTGCATTGGAAAGGTAGTTGGCAGTTACGCCAAAACGCCCCGACGCTATCTGCTTGATTTTGCTGTTTTTGATAGAGCCAAAACGCATGGCATCCTCGCCGCCCTCGCCGGTATTACTGCGTCCGCCAATGGTGTTCATAGCTATTGCCAATGCTTCGTGTGCTTCTTTGCTTATTGAACCATAGGACATTGCTCCCGTACAAAAGCGTTTCATTATGTTTTCTATCGGCTCGACCTCCTCAATGCTGATGGGGTTTTTCTTATGCTCAAACATGCCTCTGATATAATGGGGTGCCTTAATACGGTGATTTACCATACCGGAAAACTGCTTGTATTTTTTGTAATCGCCTGTTTTAGTCGACCATTGCAACAAGGCTATTGCCTCAGGACTCCATGAGTGTTCTTCCTTGCCGAAACGATAACTGTAAATGCCTAAGTTCTCCAAAAGATCTTCGTTCAGCTTATTTTCAAACACTTCTTTGTGACTCTCTAATACCTCGGAGGCTATATCGTTGAGTTTCAGTCCTTCAATCTTTGTTACCGTGCCTCTGAAATATTTATATACTAGTTCGGAGTTCAATCCCAAAACTTCAAAGTTTCTCGAACCGTGATAACTTCTCAGGGTCGAAATTCCCATCTTAGACATTATCTTCAACAGACCCTTGTCTATCGCTTTCATGTAGTGAGTGCGTGCTTTCACATAGTCGTCGCCCAACTCTGTTTTTGCCTTTTCGTTGAGAATAGCAAACGCCATATATGGATTGATAACGCTAGCTCCGTA
This sequence comes from Bacteroidales bacterium, assembly GCA_047975005.1. Taxonomy (GTDB): domain Bacteria; phylum Bacteroidota; class Bacteroidia; order Bacteroidales; family Prolixibacteraceae; genus JBKEAJ01. The sequence goes on from JBKECW010000094.1 coordinate 9,493, forward strand.
GGCAAGTAGCAAGGCAAAGTCGTTGACCTCGCGGGCATCTGCCGTTTCGACAATTATACCTACCTGTACACGCCTTTTGTTGTCGATAAGGTGCTGATTTACTGCCGCTACCGCCAATAATATTGGTATCGATGCTCGGTCTTTGGATACTGCTCTGTCGGTGAGGATTACAAAATTATTGCCCTCGTTGACAGCCTGTAATGCCTCGTCCAGAACTTTCGTCAGTGCGTTAGTCATCTCTTCTTCGCCTCTGCTGACCTCGAAAGTTGTGTCTATGATCTTGTTCGAAAACTCCTTGCGCACCAAATCCTTTATTTTACCCAAATCGGTATTGGTGATTATTGGAGTTCCAAATTTTATAAGACTGCATTGCTCCGCCGATTCTTCCAATAAGTTCTTATTCATCGAACCGATATAGGTGTCCAAAGACATTACAAGACTCTCGCGCAAGGGGTCGATGGCGGGGTTTGTAACCTGAGCAAAGGTCTGTCTGAAATAATTGAACAGTCTTTGAGGATGTTCTGACAGGACTGCCATCGGCGTGTCGTTGCCCATCGAACCGGTCGGTTCCTGCCCGTGCTTTGCCATGGGCATTATGATGGCATCGATATCTTCTTTAGAATACCTAAAAATCCTCATGTAGTCGTTGTATTTGTCTCCTAACGATGACGATACGTGTTGCTTGGCATTTACGTCTTCTATCAGAACACGACTGGCATCCAGCCAGTTTTTATATGGATTGCGACTGCTGAGCTGAGATTTCACATCGCTGTCGGGAATGATAATGCCGAATTTAGTATCGACCAGCAAAATCTTACCCGGCTTTAGTCGTCCTTTTTCTACAATAGCTTCGTCATCAAAGGTCTGTACGCCTGTTTCAGACCCCATCACAATTAAGTCACTGTCGGTAATGACATATCTTGAAGGGCGTAGCCCGTTGCGGTCTAGTGTTCCGCCGATAAAACGCCCGTCGGAGAATACAATTGATGCAGGGCCATCCCATGGCTCCATCAGCGTCGAATGATATTCGTAGAATGCCTTTAGACTATCGGGTATCGGGTTTTTGTTGTTCCACGACTCGGGTATCAGTATGCACAAAGCATGGTGTAGACTGCGTCCGGTCTGATTTAGGAACTCTAAAGCATTGTCGAGTGATGCCGAGTCGCTTTTGCCGGGCTCAATAATGGGGTATAGTTTTTTAAGGTCTTTTTCAAAAAGGTCGGATGCTAAAACCGACTCGCGTGCTCCCATCCAGAAGCGGTTGCCTTTTACTGTATTTATTTCGCCATTGTGGGCAAGTGTTCTGAAAGGCTGTGCCAAGCTCCACGCAGGAAAAGTATTGGTGCTGAAACGAGAGTGTACTAAGGAAATGGCACTAGTGAAATTCTTATCTTGAAGGTCAAGGAAATACTCTTCCACCTGATCGGGAGTGAGCATGCCTTTATATATAATAGTACGTGTGGAAAGACTGACAATATAAAAATCGTCCTTTTGGGAAATATCAGATTTTCTGATTTTTTTCTCTATTTGTTTTCTAACCAAATACAGCTTTCTATCGAGAGCATCAGGCTCGAAATTGCCGGTAACGAAAATCTGAGTCGTAAACGGCTCGCTGCGTTTAGCTATTTCACCTATAACATCACTGTTGACAGGAACATCGCGCAAGGCGATGAACTCCAATCCCTCGTCTGATATTGTGCTTTTAACAATGTCTATGCATTGCTCTCTTGCCTTTTCGTTGCGTGGAAGAAAAATAAGTCCTGCGCCATAGCAGCTTTCGGGGGGGAGATTTAAACCTTGGCTTATAAAAAAGCCGTGAGGGATTTGTGTTAAAATACCTGCGCCGTCACCTGTCTTGCCGTCAGCTCCTCTTGCGCCACGATGATCCATGTTGACGAGAACCTCTAAACCTCGCTTCACAATGTCGTGGGATTTCTGACCTTTGATATGCGCTACAAAACCAATACCACAGTTATCATGCTCATTTTGGGGTAGATATAAGCCCTGAGCCTGTGGTGCATCTTTTTTAAATACACTCATAATTAATAAATTCTTCTAGGCGGGGCTTTTTCACTTCTAAATGTTACATTACCTTGCCTATTAGTTTCGATTTGCAAATGTACATAATAAATTCGTAATAAACAATGGGGAGTGGTGTGCCATCCTTTGAATGTAGGTTTTTAAACTGGAGGTGTGTGCGTACCCTTGATTTTGTTGACCTTGCTCGACTGAGGGGTTGATATGTGAGGTCATAATAAGTTGCTAGCAACTGTTTGGCAGGTTTAGGATTGAGCCAGCCGGTTGTATTTTCCTTTGTGTTACAGTTCTTTTCTTAGTCTTGCTACAGGTATTTCAAGTTGTTCTCTATACTTCGCAACTGTTCTTCGAGCTATATTGAAGTTATGTTCTTTTAGTATGGCAGTAAGTTTCTCGTCGGTTAGAGGTTTCTTCTTATCCTCGTTGTCGACACATTCTTGCAGAATCGATTTAATCTTTCGGGATGATACTTCTTCGCCGTCATCATTAACAATGCCTTCGGAGAAGAAATATTTAACCGGGTAGGTTCCAAAGGGGGTTTGAATGTACTTGCTATTTGAGACCCGTGAGATTGTCGATATGTCTAGTCCTGTAGCCTCGGCAACAGTCTTTAGCACCATGGGTTTTAGTTTTGTATCATCGCCTGTAAGGAAATATTCTTTCTGAAGATTAACAATCTGAGACATTGTAACCATTAGTGTTTGATTACGCTGATTAAGTGCGTCTATAAACCACTGGGCTTCATCGATTTTCTTTTTTACGTAGTTGAATGATTCGTTGTGAGAGGAGTTTCTTTTCTCCTTTTTTTCTGCTCTTTCTTTTTTGAAATTTTCGAGCATGTTGGTGTATTCTGTGTTTATCTTTAGGTTTGGGGAGTTTGTTCCATTTATTTTCAGAATAAGTTCGCCATCTATATTGTCTAGTATGAAGTCTGGGGTTATCTGTTCAGTGTTTCCGGATGAAATGTTAAATGTGCCACCCGGCTTTGGTGTTAGATGTTGAATTATATCTATAACAGCTTTTAGTTCATTGTCATTTTTGAGTTTTAGCTTGCGTTCTATTTTCTCAAAGTGGCGCTTTGCGAGGAGATCAAACATTTCGTCTACTATCTTCTTGGCTCTGTCTATTTCTTCAGAGCTTTGTCTGCGGGCTAGTTGCAGGGATAGGCATTCTTGCAGGTCTCTGGCTCCAACGCCTGCTGGGTCTAAGTTTTGAATGAGTTTTAATATTCTTTCGGCATTTTCGTCGCTTGTTTCTAATCCATATTTGAATGATAGGTCGTCAACCATTGATTCGACATCTCTGCGCAAGTATCCATCATCGTCAATATTTCCAATTATATAGTCGGCAATTACAAGTTCCTTCTCAGATAAGTCGCACAGTGATAGTTGTTCCCTTAGATAATCTGAAAAAGAGTTTAAGGATATTAAAGGGGTGACAATCTCTTTGTCTTCGGACGAATAGTTGTTGGTGCGCAGCTGGTAGGATGGAATATCATCTTCGTGCAAATAGTTGTCTGCGGAGAATTCGTCTTCTGTGTTGGGATATTCCCTGTCATTATTGTCAACTTCGGTATTTTCTTGTGATGTGTCGTCAGTATCTTCCTCTAAAGTAGGATTTTCCTCAAGTTCTTTTTTTATTCTTTGTTCTAGCTGGAGCGTAGGAATCTCTAGAAGCTTCATCAGTTGTATTTGCTGAGGAGAAAGCTTTTGTTGTAGTTTTTGTTGTAAGGAGAGCCTCTGCATTCTTGTGTGTGTCTTAGAATTCTGCGTTTTTAGGTGTTCGGGGAAATGGAATAACGTCTCTGATATTATTCATGCCTGTTACAAACATCATAAGCCTTTCAAACCCAAGTCCGAATCCGCTGTGTTCGACTGATCCGTATCTGCGGCTATCAAGATACCACCACATTTGCTCTGTAGGAACATTCATTTCTTTCATTCTTGTTAGCAGTTTTTCTAAATCAGCCTCACGTTCAGAGCCTCCTATTATTTCTCCTATCCCCGGAAATAGTATATCCATGGCTCGAACTGTTTTCCCGTCTTCATTTTGCTTCATGTAGAAAGCCTTAATGTCTTTGGGGTAGTCAGTAAGGATAACCGGACACTTAAAATGCTGTTCGACAAGAAACCTTTCGTGTTCGCTTTGAAGGTCGTCACCAAAACCAGTTATAGGGTATGCAAATTTCCCTTTTTTATTAGGTTTGGAATTTTTTAGAATCTCTATTGCTTCCGAATAAGTCAGTCTCTTGAATGCATTGTCAAGTACAAACTTTAGCTTTTCTATTAGATTTAATGACCTTTCGTTTTGAGGCTTATTTTTCTCCTCTTCGATGAGCCTTTTACTCAAGAACTGCATGTCTTCAGAGCAATTCTCAAAAGCATATCGGATAAGATACTTCAGAAATTCCTCTGCTAAGTTCATGTTGTCGTTGATGTCATAAAAAGCCATCTCGGGCTCAATCATCCAGAATTCTGCAAGATGCCTTTTAGTGTTAGAGTTTTCGGCTCTAAATGTCGGGCCGAAGGTGTAAATTTCAGACATTGCAAGAGCTGCCATCTCTCCTTCCAACTGCCCGGAAACTGTCAGACTGGTTTCTCTGCCGAAGAAATCCTTTGAATAGTCAATTTCTTTCTCCTCTGTAAGTGGATATTGATTTGGCTGAATAGTTGATACCCGAAACATTTCGCCGGCTCCTTCGCAATCGGAAGCGGTGATGATAGGGGTGTGGATGTTGCAGAATCCCTTTTCGTTAAAGAATTTGTGGACTGCAAAAATCATTGCATGTCTCATGCGTGTGACAGCACCAAAGGTATTAGTGCGGAATCGTAAATGTGCATTTTCTCTCAAGAATTCAAGGGAGTGTTTTTTTGGTTGTATAGGATATACGTCTGCATTGCATTCGCCCAGTAGCATTACTGTTTCGGCTATTAGCTCGACGGTCTGTCCGGATCCTTGCGATTCTACAAGTTTCCCTTTTATGGAAATAGCAGAGCCTGATGTTATTTTTTGCAAAATATCTTCGCCAGCCGTGTCTGCTTCGATAACTATTTGCAGATTATTTATTGTAGATCCGTCATTGAGGGCAATAAAATTTACATTTTTACTACCTCTTTTAGTCCTTACCCAGCCTTTGACAACCACGAGATTGTCAGAGGGTTTCATTGTTAAAACGTCCTTAATCTTAATTCTAGACATTGCATTAAGTTTCTTTAATATTTAAACAAAGATACGGTTTTATACTTTAAAATCATTATTGTGGACTAGTTTTTGTGGCAACTGTCAAGTATATTTTCACTCAACTTCTTTTAAGTGTTGTAACAAAAGGTACTGCTATTATGTTAAGTTGTCTGTTACCTTTGTCTTGTAATAAAATAAATATAATGTCAATAGGAAACACATCAGCATTTACCCCGGAAAATAGTATTGAGTATTCTGAAGGGAGTATTGTCAGCAAGCAAGTTGTTAAAAGCAACGCAGGTAATATAACACTTTTTGCCTTTGATGCAGGCGAGGGGCTTAGTGAGCACACTGCTCCATTTGACGCTTTGGTACATGTCATTGATGGCGAAGCAGAAGTTATAATCGGAGGGAAAAGCAATTTTGTCAGGGCAAATGAGGCTATTCTAATGCCGGCAAACATCCCTCACGCATTAAAGGCTAACAAGCAATTTAAAATGATTTTGACAATGATTAAAGGTTAATGATGGCGAGTTAATTTAGTGTCTGCCCATAATGACGATAGTCCGGGACACGGAGTTGGCAGGTCTTGGCTATCAATAATCTGTGTATTAGGGGTTTGTTTGCGTGTGTGGTTGAGGCAGTAAGCTCTGATTTGTCATGAATTGAATAAACTTGTGTCGTGGAATATTTCTTGCACCAAGACTTTCTAAATGCTCTGTATGCATCTGGCAGTCAATCAGACGATACGGCGCATTCTTATTTTTTGCAAGAGTGATTAGTGCTACCTTTGATGCATTACTTTCTAGCGAAAACATGCTTTCTCCACAAAAAATATCTCCAACGACAACCCCGTAAAGTCCTCCTGCTAACTTGTTGTCTCGATAAACTTCTACGCTTGTTGCGTACCCTAGTTTGTGCAGTGTTGTATATGCCTGCAACATTCTGTTGCTTATCCATGTCCCATCTTGCCCTTGCCTTTCGACTGATTTGCAATGCGATATTACCGATTCAAAATCGGTGTTGTAACGTACCTCAAATACGCCTCTGTTTAGAATGTTTCTCATGCTTTTGCTCACTTTTATCTCGTTGGGAAATAGTACGCAACGAGGGTCGGGCGACCACCACAATACAGGTTCGTCTTGTTGAAACCAAGGAAATATACCTCTGCGGTATGCCGACATCAACATGTCGGGCGATAAGTCGCCTCCTGCTGCCAACAATCCGTCTTTGTCCGCAGTCTCGACATCCGGGAAAGAATAATCTATCATCTAAGAATAATTTATCTCGATAAAGATAATATAAAATACAAACACTAGAGAAGCGTATTGTTGAGAAGATTGTGATAATACTGCTCGACAAATAAGATAAGTCTCAAATGCATAAAATTGTAAGCATTGACTATTATCTATTTTAATATTGTCTATATTTGAAGGCTTTTTGTGGATAACAAAAGCTGCTGTTGGTTATGAGTTGTTAGCTAGTAGGCATAAGCTGAGGAGAATATTCACTCCGCCTACGGCATCCTTTTTTTTGAAAAAGGGATAAAAACGAACGAAGTAATGTAGAGACAGAGTATGCCTGTCTTTGTCGACATATAAGTTCTGCCTTCCCAAAGGGGAAGGTGATGGAAAAACAGGAAATTATTAATGGCTGTCAGTCTGATATCCGAAAGTCTGATAGTTATCAAAATTATAAACACATGAGAGCAATAGTAAAAGCAAAACCCGAGAAGGGACTTTGGATGGAAGACAAGCCCGTGCCAAAGTGCGATGTAAACGATGTGCTGATAAAAATCAAGAAGACAGCGATTTGTGGAACCGATTTGCATACATACAAATGGGACGAGTGGGCGCAGAACACCATTAAGACTCCGATGATAATTGGGCACGAGTATGTTGGCGAGGTTGTAGATTTTGGACGCGAGGTAAAAGATATTGCCCTTGGCGACCGTGTAACAGTCGAGGGGCATATAGCTTGTGGCTACTGCCGCAACTGTCGCAGAGGGCGCAAGCACATTTGTGACCACACTAAAGGAATAGGTGTAAATAGGGATGGGGGTTTTGCAGAATACATAAGTGTTCCTAAGCAAAATGTACTCAGAATAGACTCTCGTATTCCCGATGAGATTGTCTCGATAATGGACCCTCTTGGTAATGCGGCACATACAGCCTTATCGTTCCCTATGATTGGTGAAGATGTCCTTATTACTGGTGCAGGAGGACCTATTGGAGCCTTTGCTACTGCCATGTGCCGCTTTGCTGGAGCAAGGAACATCGTTGGACTAGAGCTAAGTCCATATAGACAAGAACTTTGCAAAAAGATGGGAGCAAATGCAGTGATAGATCCAACAAAAGAAGACTTGAAAGAAGTGGCAAGAACATTGGGAATGCGTGCCGGTTTTGACATAGGGTTGGAATGCTCGGGAGCTCCAAAGGCATTCCAGATGATGCTAGAAAACATGTACAATGGTGGAAAAATATCGCTACTCGGTCTCTTGCCTGAGAATACCAACATCAATTGGAGCAATCTGATATTTAAGGGGTTGACTTTGAAGGGTATCTATGGACGCGAAATGTACGAAACATGGTATCAGGTTGAAATGATGTTGTTGTCAGGACTAGATGTTACTCCTATAATTACTCATCGTTTCAAGGCAGATGAGTTTCAAAAAGCCTTTGATATTATGGAAGAGGGAAACTGCGGGAAGATAATTCTAGATTGGGAATAGAAATAAATTACTAACAGCTATAAGATACAGACACATGAGAAAAATAGGAACAATCCTTCTCTTAGGAAGCATCGGCTTGTCAACAATACAAGCACAAGACAAACTAACCTACCACAAAGAGGAGTATAATCAGGGAAATACGAAGAATGAGTATGTTGCACCTCGTCCACACGAGGTGGTAACAATGAAAAATAATGCCAAGGGTAACCGCCCCAAGAATATTATTCTGTTGATTGGTGACGGCATGGGAGCCTCTCAGGCTTATGCGGCATTTATGTCAAATAGAGCTCAGCTAAATTTGATGAATATGCCTTTTACAGGATTTTCGAAGACCTATTCTGCCGACGATGATGTGACGGACTCGGCAGCAGGTGGGACAGCCTTGTCATCAGGCAAGAAGACCTACAATGGGGCATTGGGAGTGGTAGCAGAAGGCAAAGATACCGTAGCTGCTAAGACTATCCTAGAACTAGCCGAAGAGAAAGGCTTGGAAACAGGCTTAGTGTCATCGTGTGCGGTAACTCATGCCACACCGGCTTCATTTATTGCTCATGAAAACAATAGAAGCTATACCGAAAATATAGCTCTTGACTTTTTGAATACTGATGTGGATGTGGTTATCGGTGGAGGTTACAAATATTTCGCGGATCGTAAGGATGGCAAAAATCTTGTAAACGAGTTGGAGAAAAAAGGATATAATGTTGTACGAGGAACCGCCGACGACATTGTCAACGCAAAAGGCAACAAACTGTATGGTTTTACTGCCGATAAGCATCCTGCGAAAAGCTGGGAAAGGGACTATGACCTTATACCCACTGCCAACAAAGCTCTAGAAGTACTTTCTGATGCCGATAAAGGTTTTTTCTTAATGATTGAGGGTTCTCAAATCGACTGGGGAGGACATGCTAACGATTTGAAATATGTGGTTGAAGAGGCTCTTGAGTTTGACCAAGTCGTGGGTAACTGCATCAACTTTGCCGACAAAGAGGGAGGCGAAACCCTTATCATTGTAACTGCTGACCACGAAACAGGCGGACTAGCTATCAAGGAAGGCGATAGAGAGAACGGGCTTGTCAAAGCTGCTTGGACAACAAACGAGCATACAGGCATAATGGTGCCGGTTTATGCTTATGGTCCGGGTGCAGAAAACTTCACCGGAGTGATGGAGAATACTGATATTTTTGATAAAATGAAAGAATTGCTGGGACTTTAAAAAAAAAGGATATCCCGAGCGAAAAGCTCGGGATATCCTTTTTATCAGGAATCCCGATTATAATGTTTGAGCTCGACAACACAAGAGCTAACATCTCAGCTTGCGATATTGCCTTTCCCCCGAGTAAAATAAATTGAAACTACTTTGTTATAATATTTATTGCTCCTTCGATTAAACCTTTACGGAATTTTAATGTCTCATATACTTGTAGTACTCTATTTGTACCTTTCTGCATGAACGCATCGTGATATTTTTGTTAATTGTGCAGGAAATTGTAAATTTGAAAACTAATTAAAAACAAAACTAATGAGACGGAATCTCATCTATTTACTTGCTGGTGCTGTTATCTTGGTGGTGGCATTATTTATATTCTTTGCCAAGGATAAAAAAGATATTGACAACCTAAGCTACACCGTAGAGCAAGGCTCTATGGATGTATTGGTATATGCTTCAGGGCAACTGGAGTCCGAGAACTCTGAAAATATTACAGTCCCCAATGAGCTGGGAAACAGAAGTATCAGAATTTATGAGATTACTATTACCGACATAGTTGAGGAGGGTACAGTTGTTGACTCCGGAGATTATGTGGCATTACTTAGTCATGATCAAGTGGACGAGAAACTGTCAGAAGCAGAGGATGACCTAAAAACAAAGATTGAGTCATTGGAGGATGCTCGCATGGACTCTAGTTTAAACATTGGCAATGCTCAAGATGCTATTGTTAATGCAGAGCTCAGTGTTACCGAGAACGAGATTGCTCTTTCAGAATCGGCGTATGAATCTCCTGCTGTGATAAAGAGAGCGGAGATGGATTTGGATAGGAGCAAACGAAGTTTACAGCAGACGAAACTTTCCTACGATTTGAAGTTGCGTCAAGAGTCTGCTGACATTAAGCGACGAGTCGTAGAGGTAGATAGAGCAAACAAGGTTGTGCAGGCACTTGTTGAACTTAGAAATGCATTGAGAATTACAGCACCCAAGAATGGAATGGTGATATATGCGAAAGATCGTTTTGATGCAAAAATACAAGTTGGGTCTACCGTCAGCCCATGGATGCCGGTAATAGCGACTTTGCCTGACATGGACAACATGATATCACGCACCTATATAAATGAGATAGATATTTCTAAAATCAGTGTCGGGCAGATGGTTGAAATTTCTGTCGACGCTTTTCCCGAAAAACAGCTTAAGGGGCGTGTCGTATCAGTTGCTAATATTGGACAACAAACATCTACTAGCGATGCTAAGGTGTTTGAAGTTATTGTAAAAGTTGCAGGTTCTGATTCTGATTTGAAACCGGCAATGACAACGGGCAACGTTATTAATGCCGGCAGAATAGAAAACTCCCTCTTAATTCCATTAGATGCAGTATACATGAATGACTCGCTTAAGTATGTTTACAAGAAAGGGAAAAACGGCGTATGTCATCAGGTAGTGACGTTGGGTTCGGAGAATGAGAACTTTGTCGCTATCAGTAACGGACTTGAGAAAGGGGATGTGATTTTGCTTGCCGAACCAGAAAGTAGTGAAGACTTGGCATGGGAGGGAATGGATATTTATGCGGAACAAAAACGACGGAAGCTAGACAAAGAAGTGGAAATGGAGAAGGAATTGAGAGCTCCGATTCCAGAGGGAGAGCAGAGAATGAGAAGACCTCGCAACGGAGGTGAGAATATGATGGGTAGACCCGGAGGAATGAGACCTCCTGGGGGAGGGCGCTAAAATAAAAAAAGCAAAACTGCATGGGACTTTCAAAATTTATACAGCGATATTGGCATGATGTGCATATCGCCATAGAAGCAATAATCGACAATAAAATTAAGTCGTTGTTGACAGCTCTGGGGATAGTATTCGGAGTGGCAGCGGTGATAAGTATGCTTGCAATTGGGAATGGAGCACAGCAAGAAATATTGGAGCAAATAAAATTAGTTGGCGTAAACAATATAATTATAGAACCCCAAACTAGCTCAAAAGAGGCTACTAGCACAAGTAGCAGCACAGAGACAACAGACGAGAAAGTCGGTTTTTCAAGGGGCTTGACCTTACTAGACGCACAATCCATAAAAAATATAATCCCATCTGTAGAAGATGTGTGCCCTATTATATCTACGAATACTATAGCAATTAGCGAAGGACGAAGCGATAAAGTGAACCTAGAGGGGACAGAAAGCAACTATTTCTCAATGTTCAATATTGTAATAGAAAAAGGGGACAACTTTAGCCAACTGCAGTCGCTCTCTGGTATGCCAGTCTGTGTTATAGGGAAAAATATTGAAAGCCATTTCTTTAGTCAAGAGCCAGCCGTAGGCAATTACATAAAATGTGGACAAGAATGGTTGCGAATAATAGGCGTAATCGAGAAGCGAAATCTCACAGGGTCAGCAGACGGCACAATGTCTATAAGCAATACCGACAATAAGATATTTATCCCTATTCAGACCATGCTTAGTCGCTTTGTTGATAGAAGTCTTGTGAGAGGTGATGATGTGATTTCTAACAACACAGACTCAGAGACGTCTTCGACAAATTATAATCAGCTTGACAAATTGATAGTTAAGGTGGCCGATACGGAGCAACTTTCGGAGACAGCAAAAGTGGTGGGCAAAATGTTGTACCGCAGACACAACGAGCAAAATGATTACGAAATTAGCATCCCCGAATTGCTATTGAAGCAGGAGCAACGGACTAAAAATATTTTTAACATTGTATTAGGGGCAATAGCTGGAATATCCTTGCTTGTAGGAGGAATCGGTATCATGAATATCATGTTGGCATCAGTCTTAGAGCGTATTAGAGAAATAGGAACACGCCAGGCAATAGGTGCGTCTAGAAAGGATATTGTCGTCCAGTTTCTAGCGGAGTCTACGCTTATAAGTTTGTCAGGCGGAGTCTTGGGAATAATCTTGGGAATCCTTTTGGCAAGAGGTATAAGCTCTTTTGCCGATATAAAAACTATAATAACATTCTCGTCAATACTTATCGCCTTTGGAGTGTCGGTAGTGACAGGGGTGATGTTTGGTTATCTGCCGGCAAAACAAGCCGCACAAAAAGACCCTGTAGAGTCGTTAAGGAATTAGAAACAAGATGGAATAAGAGTGTCCAAAAATGATAATTAAATTAAAAAACATGAGATATCTACTACTTATACTAATGCTTTTTTGGGGCTTCGGACAAACGGTTAAATCTCAAGATAACACCGCCGTAGAGCTGACGCTCAAACAGGTGATAGACATGGCAGGCAAACAATCGCTAGACGCATTTATAAATAAAAATATGTATCTGCGGAATTATTGGGAATATAGGTTCTTTAAAGCTGATAGAATGCCACTTCTGTCTCTAAGTGCAACCCCAATAAATTATTATAATTCAGTGTCTAAGCAGTATAATTTTGAGGACAACGAAGATTATTATGTACGTAGAAATTATTTCACCTCGGAAGTTGGACTTGAGTTATCACAAAAGGTGCCCTTCACAGGAGGGGAGATTTTTATGTCCTCCGAGCTGACAATGTTGCAAAACATAGAAGATAAAAACTCATCCTCTTTTTCGTCAACCCCCGCAGTTATCGGATATCGACAAAATATAACAGGTTACAACTCGATGAGGTGGGAGTCGAAACTTTCCCCGATGGAGTTTGAGAAGGCAAAAAAAGATTATATTCAGTCTAGAGAAGAGTTGGCACAAACATCAGTTAGCAAATTCTTTCAACTTGTCAGTGCTCAAATTGGTGTCTCGATAGCTGAAAATAATTATAACAATGCCGATACTCTTTATCAAATAGGACAAGGCAGATTTAAGGCAGGAACAATAACCCGAGACGAGTTGCTGAGTCTCCAGTTGTCGGCAATGAATGCAGAGCTGTCAGTTACGCAGGCAAATCAATCGATGGTTAGAGCCAATGCTGAACTAGCATCTTTTTTGTCTATGAATGAAAATACCCAAATAACATGCCATGTGCCAGAGGATATGCCAATACCATTTATAAATGTGTCTAACGCAGTCGAACTTGCCATGCAAAATAACCCCGACATCCTAGATCAAGAAATACGGCTCTTGCAGGCAGACATGAATGTCCGATCTGCTAAAAGCAACAACGGACTATCTGCTAATGTATTCGTGCAATATGGTCTTGACAATACGGCTCCAGAGTTCGAGAATGTGTATAAAAATCCGTCTCAGAGCCAGCGCGCATCAATAGGCTTAAGTATGCCAATATTAGACTGGGGACGTAGAAAAGGAAGCGTCCAAATAGCAGAGGCGCAAAAAGAAGAGACCGTGAACCGTATAAAACAAGAGGTCATAGATTTTCGCCAGAATATATCTATGAATGTAATGGAATTTAATATTCAGTCTACGCAAGTGAATAATGCCGCCAAAGCCGATACTATAGCAAATCTTGGGTATGATGTTACCATCCAGCGTTTTAAAATTGGGAAGCTCGAAGTTACTAATCTCAATATTGCACAAAACAACCTGTCTGAGGCGCGTAGAGCGTATTATTCGGCACTGCAAAAATATTGGAATTATTACTACTTGATAAGAAAACTAACGCTATACGATTTTGAAAATAAGAAGACATTGTCTGAGGACTTTGAGAAACTGATAAATCAATAAACTCGTAAGAAAATGAAAAAACACCAATGGATAATAATAATTGCAATAGTAATATTGGGTGTTGCCGTTCTTGCTCTCCTTATGTCTCGCTCATCTGCTAGTTCTGTATATACAGTCAAAGTAAAGCCTTTCTTCGTTACCAAAGTACTTCCCGGAGAGATTCAAAGTATACAGTCAAAATTTATAAATATCCCAGATGGTATATTGAGTCACGAGTATCGCATACGGAATATAAAGATAACAGACCTGATTGACGAAGGGTCAATCGTAAAAGAAGGCGACTATATAGGAATGCTCGACCCATCATCATTGCAAGAAAACATGAGTAGCAATTCCGACAGACTTGATTCGGAGCTAGCAAGTTTAGCAAAGGCAAAAGTAGACAGCTCTCTTGCTCTAAGCAATGGACGTCAAAGCCTAAAGGAGCTTAGATATGATGTGCAATATGCAAAATTGGACAAAGAGCAGTCTATCTACGAAAGTCCTGCTTATCAACGAAAAATGGATGTTGCTTACGAGTCTGCACTCAGAAATTATAGCACCGAAGAGCGAAACTTCCAGAAGGAGGAATTGAGGCAAAGAACTAATTGTAGGCGTATAGAAAATGAAGTTGAAACTTATCAGAAGCGAGAAACGTTTTACAAGGAAGCGATGCAGAAAGTAAGAATAACATCCCCGGCAGATGGAATGCTGATGTATGTTCGCACTGCTAGTGGAAATAAAGTGAAAGTAGGTGATGAAATCTCAATGTGGGATCCACGCATCGCAACACTTCCTGATGTTACAAAACTAGTGTCAGAGGTCTATCTTGAAGAGGTCTATATATCTCAGATAGCCATTGGCGATAGTGTAAATGTAACAATTAGCGCCTTGGATAATAGAAAAGTTAAAGGAAGCATTAAATCAATTGCAAATATAGGGCAACAGCTTACAGGATCGGCAACTAAGGTTTTTAAAGTTGGAGTATCTGTAAAACAAGAAGGAAACTCCTCCGAGATAAAACCGTATATGACAACACAGAATGAGTTTGTATTGTTTTCTAAGGATTCCGCAACAACAATCCCAATAGGCGGTTTGTTTTACGAGGATGGCGTTAATTTTGTTTATGTGAAATCTGGCGACGGCATCAAAAAGCAGAAAGTGCTTGCAGGCTATTCAAATGAAGCAGATATATACATAAAAAGCGGATTACAGGCTGGCGATAAAATACTGTTGTACGAGCCTGAAAATCAAGATGCAATCTCTTTTAGGTGATATTGAAAAAGCGGTTTCAGGAACTAGGACAATATATTGAGCCTATTGAAAAAGCCTTTAAATTATAAGTAAATGAAAATCATAGAATTACAAGATATAGTCAAGACGTACCATATTGGTACACAGACCGTACAGGCTCTAAATTCTGTTTCCTTAAGCATAAACAAAGGAGAGTATGTATCTATAATGGGATCATCTGGGTCTGGAAAGTCTACAATGATGAATATTATCGGGGGCTTAGACTCCCCTAGCTCTGGAACATATATACTAAATAATAAGCGTGTTAGTGAAATGGATGACGAGGAGCTGGCAAGTATCAGAAACAACGAAATCGGCTTTGTGTTTCAAACATTCAACCTGCTGCCTCGTAGTACGTCATTGGCAAACGTTATATTGCCACTGATTTATGCGGGTGTTCCAAAACATGAACGCACCGAGCGGGCAAAAAAAATGTTGACAAATGTAGGACTTGCCGATAGGATGGACCATAAACCAAACGAACTATCAGGAGGGCAACGCCAGCGTGTTGCTGTTGCTCGTGCATTGATTAATAATCCGGCTATCTTGCTTGCTGACGAACCAACAGGAAACCTCGACTCGCGAATATCCGAGGAAATTATGCGATTATTTGCAGAAATACACAAACGTGGGAATACTATCGTAATGGTAACTCACGAAGAGGATATTGCTCAGCACTCTCATCGCATTATCAGACTGAGAGATGGACAAATAGAATCAGATGAAATAAACGAAAATCCAATTTATGGATAATTTCTACTTGTTTGTAGAAAAATTCTTTGGCAATGAACGATATAAAATTAACACAATACAGTCATGGTGCAGGTTGTGGATGTAAAATATCTCCTGCTGTGCTAAGTACTATCATAGAAAATCGAAATGCTGTCCACTTAGATTCTAAGCTGCTCGTTGGTAATGAGTCAAGAGACGACGCTGCCGTATACGACTTAGGAAACGGAGAAGCCCTTATTAGCACTACTGACTTCTTTATGCCTATTGTTGACGATGCTTTTACATTTGGGCAAATAGCCGCCGCAAATGCTATCAGCGATGTATATGCAATGGGTGGGAAACCGATACTTGCTATTGCTATACTAGGATGGCCCGTAGATAAAATACACCCAGAAGTGGCAAACAGTGTAATAGAAGGAGGACGGGATGTTTGTAGGAAAGCGGGAATTGCTCTTGCGGGAGGACACAGTATCGATAGTCCCGAACCTATATTTGGACTTGCCGTGAATGGTCTAGTCAATGTTGCGAATCTAAAAAAAAATAATACAGCCAAAGCAGATAGTTCTTTGTATCTGACTAAAGCGCTTGGGGTTGGTGTGCTCAGTACTGCTCAAAAAAGAGGAGTAATTGTTGGCGAGGACGAAAAGAACATGATAGGCAACATGATACAACTTAATAGTATTGGAGGAGAACTAGGCAAGCTCCCGTGCGTAAATGCTATGACAGATGTAACAGGCTTTAGTCTAATAGGACATCTGTCCGAAATGTGCGAGGGAAGTGGTGTGAGTGCAGAAATTGATAGTAGTGCAATACCCATATTGCCTAATGTTTGCGAGTATATATCGCAAGGGTGTATACCCGGAGGATGCAAAAGAAACATGCATACATACAGCAAATTCGTAACTATATCAAACCCCGATTTTACAAACCTTCTCTATGACCCACAAACAAGTGGAGGACTGCTTGTATCAGTAGACAAGGGAAGTGAACAAGAAGTTGAGAAACTCCTAAAAGAAAATAATCTCTATGCATCTAGAATAGGACGACTTACAGAAAGAACCGAGCATAGTATAAGAGTCTTGTAACACAAAACCACACATGCTCAATTCGTTTCTGTCCATAATGCCGGGAGCTAGGGACACGGTGCTTAAGATTAAGACTTGCATAATGCAGATACCCGATTTATAGCCGTGCCAATATATTGTCCCCTCAATTATTCAGAGCTCAACAAAATAAATTATCTTTGCCTAAAAGAAAAAATGAAGCATGCTCTGGAAAAAATTACAAAGAGATAAAGCAAGAATAGGTAATGCCAACGACGGAGAAGACGGAGACATGACTTTCTTGGAACATATAGAAGTCCTGAGATGGCATGTTGTACGGTCTGCAATAGCTGTCGTTGTAGGAGCCATAGTCGCTTTTATTCTTAGAGATGTATTGTTCTCTAAGGTGATTTTTGCCCCATCATCGCCTGATTTTATCACAAATCGAATGTTTGGCTATTTGGCAGAGGTTACGGGCAACGAATACCTGCGAATAAACACCGAGCAGGTTAAGTTTAACAGTCTTGCCATGTCAGGTCAGTTTATGACACACGTGACGGTCTCGCTGATAGCTGGATTTGTTGTAGCCTTGCCTTATGTGGTTTATGAGGTTTGGCGATTTCTAAAGCCGGCATTACACGAAAATGAACTGAAATACGCATCTAGTGCGGTATTCTTTACATCGATACTGTTTTTCATGGGAGTACTTTTTGCGTACTTCGTTATTCTTCCGTTATCAATAGATTTTCTGGTAAGCTATACTTTAAGTGAAGAAATGGTAAAAAATACCATAGATATAAAATCGTATATATCAACAATGACAACCTTGTGTGTTGCAGGAGGAGTATCATTTCTACTGCCGATTTTTGTGTATTTTTTTACGAAAGTCGGACTAGTTACTCCAACTTTTTTAAGGAAATACAGACGACACGCAATAGTGGTGCTGTTGATTGTGTCAGCAATAATTACTCCCCCCGACTTGTGGAGTCAGCTATTGGTGTGCATACCATTGATGATACTCTACGAAATAAGTATTTTTATATCTAAAGGAATAGTGAGAAAACAAGAATTAAACGCAGATGAGCAAGCTTAGAGCAGAGAATATTTATAAGCAGTACGGCAAACGAATGGTCGTGAAAGACGTGTCGTTTGAGGTAAATCAAGGCGAAATTGTCGGATTGTTAGGTCCTAACGGAGCAGGAAAAACTACTTCGTTCTACATGGTAGTCGGCTTGGTAGCTCCTTTGTCCGGAAAGATATATATGGACGACAACGATATAACCAAACTTCCAGTGTATAAGCGCGCTAAAATAGGTGTCGGTTATCTGGCACAGGAAGCATCGGTGTTTAGACGCATGAGCGTGGAAGATAATATCTCTGCCGTTTTAGAGATGACCTCATTTACCAAAGAATATCAGCGTCATAAGCTGGAGACCTTATTGCAAGAGTTCTCGCTGACCCATATCCGCAAAAGTATGGGAATACAACTGTCGGGAGGAGAACGACGACGCACCGAAATTGCTAGAGCTCTGGCGATAGAACCGAAATTTATTCTCCTCGACGAACCATTTGCAGGAGTTGACCCCATTGCAGTAGAGGATATTCAAGATATTGTTTCAAATCTGAAAGATAAAAACATCGGGATACTAATCACCGACCATAGCGTAAAGGCGACACTGTCAATCACCGATAGAGCGTATCTGCTGTTTGAAGGACAAGTGTTGAAAGCAGGAACTGCTCACGATCTTGCTAGTGACGAGCAGGTGAGGAAGGTTTACCTTGGACGAAACTTTGAACTATAAGCAGATTTGTAGAAAAATGAACGAATATCCCTCAATTAAGCTGAGAGCACCAGAGCCAGAAGATGTGGAATATCTATACAAATGGGAGAATGACGAAAGTCTGTGGCGCATAAGTAATAGCAACACCCAACTTTCAAAATACGATTTGTGGGAATACGTAAAGTCAGGGTCAAGAGATATATACGAAACCAAACAACTCCGATTTATTATAACTGACGAGAGTTATAGCCCTGTGGGAACTATTGATTTATTCGACTTCTGTCCGAAGAATAGACGAGCCGGTATCGGTCTTTGAATTTCTGCCGATGAGGACAGACGGAAAGGTATAGCATCTTCGGCATTGAAAGAACTCGAAACTTACGCAATAAAACATTTGAATATACATCAACTATATGCTAATGTAATCGCCCTCAATGAGCCGAGCATAATGCTTTTTGAAAAAGCAAAGTATGAGGTGTGCGGACATAAAAAAGAATGGGTGTATTATGAACAAGGCTGGAAAGACGAGCTGCTGATGCAGAAAATATTTGACAACAAACAGACGAACACTCAGATGTTAGGATAAAGGATTGGCGGACAAAACAAATAAAAGAAGAAACGGCCTGTTAGCTTATAATATGAAGAACAACACAAAACTATATCTTATCCCATCAGGATTGGGTGCAGACGATAACCTTTCGGTGCTGCCAACTCAAACTACTGACCTAATAAAGGAACTACAGATTTTTGTGGTGGAGAATATTAGAACCGCACGACGATTTCTGAAAAGTATTGACAAAGGTATCCACATAGACTCTCTTTTCTTGCTGGAACTAAACGAGCATACCAATAAGAAAGAGCTTGATGAAATATGGAACAAAATAAAAGACCACAATGTGGGGATAATATCCGAAGCAGGATGCCCCGCCGTTGCCGACCCCGGAAGCGACCTTGTAGCTATAGCTCATAAAAATAATAAAGAAGTTGTTCCGCTAATTGGACCTTCCTCCATACTGCTTGCTCTGATGGGCTCAGGGATGAACGGTCAGGGTTTTGCATTCTGTGGCTACTTGCCAGTCAAAACCCCCGCAAGGATAAACGCCATAAAGAAGTTAGAAATCGTATCGACTCAAACTAAACAGACTCAAATATTTATTGAAACTCCGTATCGAAACGTCGCCTTGTTTCAAGATATCTTAAAGTCGTGTAGAGCAAA
This sequence comes from Bacteroidales bacterium, assembly GCA_047975005.1. Taxonomy (GTDB): domain Bacteria; phylum Bacteroidota; class Bacteroidia; order Bacteroidales; family Prolixibacteraceae; genus JBKEAJ01. The sequence continues at coordinate 29,312 of JBKECW010000094.1, forward strand.
TACATTGCTGTGTGTGGCATGCGACTTAACTAGCCATGCCCAAAAAATAAAAACAAGAAGCATCAAGGAATGGCAAAGGGAAGAGCTCGATATTCACAAACGTCCGACAGTGTTCTTGTTGCATGCTTATTGAGATGATATATAACTCATAAACACTGAGTTGAGTCCATCTATAAACTCTAATGTCTGCATTATGCTTGCTTTGCGCATTAGTCATTTACACGAGTAAAACCCTAATTCACAAAGTTTCGCAAGCCTTGATCTTGAAATCAATATCTCAGACTCTTGACATAATAGACGAACCTTAAATAAATATTATTTATTAACTTTGAGGCTTCTGAACTAAGAGGTATAAAATGATTAATTTATAAAAGCTAGAGGTTGACAACCAAAAGTTCTAAAAAATAAAATATGGAGACTAAAATTGCAAACAGAGCCGCAGATAACATCAGAATACTAGCGGCATCGATGGTTGAAAAAGCTAAATCAGGACACCCAGGTGGTGCTATGGGTGGCGCGGATTTTATAAATATACTCTTCGGCGAGTTTCTAAACTATGACCCCGAAAATCCTAAATGGGCATTTAGAGACAGATTCTTCCTTGATCCCGGACACATGTCGCCAATGTTGTACGGCGTTTTGTCGATGTGTGGAAAATACAGCATGGAAGACCTGAAAAACTTCCGCCAATGGGGAAGTTGTACGCCCGGACACCCCGAAGTGGATGTTGACAGAGGAGTGGAAAATACATCGGGACCTCTCGGACAAGGACACGTAATGGCGGTTGGTGCTGCCATTGCTGAGCGTTTCTTGGTGAGTAGATTTGGAGAATGGATGGCTCATAAAACCTACACTTTTATCTCCGATGGTGGTATACAGGAGGAAATATCGCAAGGCGCAGGACGGATAGCAGGCTTTTTGGGTTTGTCAAATCTTATTATGTTCTTCGACTCTAACGATATTCAGCTTTCAACAGAAACCGATGCCGTTACTTCAGAAGATACCGAAGCAAAATATAGAGCATGGGGTTGGGAAGTCCACACTATCAATGGCAATGATGCTGACGAAATAAGAACAGCACTAGGAAAAGCTGTCGCAGAGAAAAATAAACCTACTCTTATTATCGGTAAGACCACTATGGGAAAAGGGGCTGTCGATGCCAACGGCAACAGCTACGAGCGCAAGACTAGCACTCATGGGCAGCCACTTAGTGCTGCCGGAGCAGACATAAATAAAACTGTCGAAAACCTAGGTGGAAATGCTGCCAATCCATTTGTGATTTTTGATGAGGTGAAAGAGGCATACTGCGTCAGAGCAGAGCAGTTGCAGAAAATCCTTGCTCAACGAAATGAGGTAGAGAAAGACTGGAGAAGTAAGAATGCCGACTTGGCAAATAAATTGGATACTTTCTTGTCGGGTAAGATTCCTGATATTAATTTCAGCAAAATAGAACAAAAAGCAGGCATTGCGACAAGGGCGGCATCGGCAAAGGTACTGTCGGTATTTGCCGAGAAAGTGGAGAATATGATTGTATCGTCTGCCGACCTTTCGAACTCTGACAAAACAGATGGCTTCCTGTCTAAGACCACAGCATTTACACGTGGCGATTTCAGCGGAGCATTCTTGCAAGCAGGTGTTTGCGAGCTGTCGATGGCGTGCATAATGAACGGAATGGCTCTGCACGGTGGAGTAATACCTGTGTGTGGAACATTCTTCGTTTTTTCCGATTATATGAAACCTGCCATCAGAATGTCGGCACTAATGGGACTACCTGTCAAGTACGTGTGGTCGCATGATGCTTTCCGCGTGGGCGAGGATGGTCCTACACACCAACCCGTAGAGCAAGAAGCGCAAATCAGACTGATGGAGAAACTCAAAAACCACAAAGGCGAAAATTCAATGCTTGTACTGCGCCCCGCCGATGCACTAGAAACGGATGTGGCATGGAAACTGGCATTGGAAAATACCTCTACGCCAAGCGGATTAATCCTGTCAAGACAAAATATTGCCGATCTGCCAAGCTCCGGCAATAGATACGATGATGCAATGCAAGCCACCAACGGAGCTTATGTGGTGACAGACTGCGAAAACCCTGACGTGATACTTCTGGCAAGTGGCTCGGAGGTATCAACACTCATTGAGGGAGCAAAACTACTTGCTGAGGACGGGGTGAAAACTCGTGTCGTGTCTGTACCATCCGAAGGACTATTCAGAAGTCAGTCAAAAGATTATCAGGAGTCTGTCCTTCCAAAAGGAATTAAACGTTTTGGCTTGACAGCAGGACTTCCCGTAAATCTTGAAGGTCTGGTAGGCGAAGATGGAAAAGTTTGGGGACTGGAAAGTTTTGGTTATTCCGCTCCATACACTAAACTCGATGAAGAGTTTGGGTTTACAGGTAAAAATGTCTACGAGCAGGTGAAGACAATGCTATAACCTGCAAAGATTGAGGTTGAGATTGAGAGTTTTACTCAATCTCAACCTTTATTTTAATATCAAGCTTAGCCTCGACATCATTTTTCTGCGTTTCCTTGCTTTCTCCAAAATTTCTACATATTTACTTGCTTACTTTGCTGAAAATTAATCACCGATGATGGCTGTCGTAGCAACACTGACCAAGGTCTCTGCTTATTTGTAACAGCTTTTGTCTATAAAATTAAATATTATGAAAAAGTTAGTAGCGTCAGTAGTGTTGTTAACGATAATGCTAACAACATTTGCAAGTTGTGATAGAAAAGTTTTGTTGAAGGATGCCCAAACTCCGGCGGAAATCAGGGAGTTTGTTCAGATTCATTTTCCTGAGAACTCTATTGTTCAGACTATTAAGGAAATTGACGATTTTGAGGTAACTTTCGATGTTACCCTGAAAGGAGGTATCTTCTTAGAGTTTAATCGGGCAAAGCAAATTATTGAGATAGACTCAAAAAATGGCACCGTTCCGAGTAGTGCGATTTCTCCCAAAATTACGGAGTATGTAAGCACTAACTACCCTGATACTAGAATATTGCAATGGGAAATAGACGACCGCCGCCAAAAAGTCAAAATCAGCAACGCTATGGAGCTGGAGTTTACCAAGAGTGGCGAGTTTCTGATGATTGACGATTGATTTTTCATTTGTGATATATAACTGTAAAAGGGCAAGTCCGAAAACATCGAACTTGCCCTTTTTTGTGATATGGAATTAGAATTGAAAAAACATCTCCTTTTTGCTTTGCATTATTGGCATGAATATCAACCCTTTTTTCAATAACTAATGCGACACCGCAGTTCATTTATATCTCAAAACTGTGGTTGTTATCATTGTTTTTATGAGTGGTGAAAGTAAATCTCCAGCAGATGTAGTTGAAGGTATAGAGATTGGTGCGAATTTCTTTTTGAAAAAGCCATTAGCAATTGTTGAGATAGATGTATATGTGAAACTAGCATTGAAGTCGCAACAGCCTGATGAGGAGCAATATCGATTTGGACAATGTGTTTTTATACCAACAGAGTGAATAATTAGGGGTAGCAACAAAGAAGTGCGGAATGATACAGAAATGGAAGAATCTTTGCGAAATATTATAAGCTCCCTTCGGGAAAAAATAGAAGGAAAAGGACTGTATATAGAAACAGTGAGGAATAAAGGATATAGGCTAGAACAAGAGTAGTGAATATTTTTTATTTTCTTTGTAGTCGATATGCTTATACACAAACAAAATACAAGTCTGAAATCCTATAATACTTTTGGGGTTGATGTCAATGCAAAGCATCTGATTAGAGCTTCGTCGGCATTGGAGGTGGTGGATTATCTCAATAAAAATACTGAGCTGCTGAAAATTCCCCGAATGATTGTGGGTGAGGGTAGTAACCTGTTGTTTCTTGCTGATTTTGATGGACTTATTATACGACTAGAGAGTGCCTGTATGAATCTTAGGGAGCTTGACGGCTCTGTGGAGATAATACTCACTGCATCGGCAGGTGTGGTGTGGGACTCGCTGGTGAACTTTGCTTGCAATAACAAGTTGTTCGGGTTGGAAAACTTGTCTTATATTCCCGGAACGGTGGGAGCATCGGCAGTGCAGAATGTCGGGGCTTATGGTGTGGAGGCTGCCGATTTGATTGTTGAGGTTAGAGGCTACGACTTCCATAAGCAAGAATGGTTTTCTATGTCTGCCGAAGAATGCAAGTTTGCGTATAGAGACAGCATATTCAAGCACTATGAACGAGGGCGGATATTAATTTCGGATGTAGATTTTCGCTTGTCGTCCAAGCCTTGTTTTAAGTTGGATTATGGCGATGTGAGAGCCAGAGTTGAGGCATTGGGAGAGTATTCTGCTACTGATGTGCGCAAGGTGATAACGGAAATAAGGCAAAGCAAGCTGCCCGATCCGAAAGATTTGGGGAGTGCAGGAAGTTTTTTCAAAAATCCACTCATCTGCAAGGAACATTTCGAGAGAATCAAGAGCAAGTATCCCGATTTGAAAGGTTACGAAATGTCGGATTCAGTGATGAAAATTCATGCCGCATGGCTCATCGATAAAGCTGGTCTGAGAGGTGAGAAAGTAGGAGGAGCTCAGGTTTACGACAAACAACCCTTGGTGATAGTAAACGCAGGCACTGCCACCGGCGGAGATGTGCGGAATTTGGCAGAGTTAATTCAAAATAGAGTGAAGGAGGAGTTTAAAATAGAACTTCATCCTGAAGTTATGTATATTTAGTTGTAAAATTGATTGTTATGGCAGTGTTGAAGATAGGAGGAAAAAAGAAATTAAGTGGAGAAATTCATCCGCATGGTGCAAAAAACGAGGCGTTGCAGGTGCTTTGTGCAGCACTGTTGACACAGGAAGAGGTAGTTTTTAATAATGTGCCGCTTGTACGTGATGTATTGGAGCTTATTTCAATAATTAAAAAACTCGGTGCGGAGGTGAAAGAAATGGGCAGCCACTCGTTCTCCATAAAAATGGCAGATTTTGATAAGGATTATATCAACTCAGGTGAGTACTATAAAGACCTGCCACGCTTGCGAGGCTCTGTAATGCTGATGGCGCCATTGTTGTGCCGCCTTGGCGATGCTGTTCTTCCTCAGTTGGGGGGCGACAAAATCGGTCGGCGACGTTTGGATACACACTTTAGAGGCTTGGAGCTTCTGGGGGCAGAGTTTGAGTACGACGATATTCTGAATAGATATCACATCTGGCAAAACGGCTCTTTGGAAGGACGCTACATTCTGCTTGAGGAAGCATCGGTAACAGGGACTGCAAACGTGCTTATGGCATCAGTATTTGCCGAGGGTGTAACTACAATATATAATGCTGCATGCGAGCCGTATATACAACAACTCTGTGCTATGCTGAACCGTATGGGTGCAAAAATATCGGGTGTCGGCTCGAACCTCCTTACAATAGAGGGCGTAAAAGAGCTTGGCGGAACAGAGCATACTATACTGCCCGACATGATAGAGGTTGGTAGCTTTATTGGCATGGCGGCACTGACAAATTCTACTATTAGAATAAAAAATGTGCGTGTCGATATGCTCGGCTGTATATTGCGTGAATTCAGAAAGTTGGGTATAAGAATAGATGTCGAGGGCGACGATTTGATTGTTCGTGAACAAGGAATTTATAAACCGCAGGCATTTATCGACGGCTCTATTTTGACTATCCACGATGCCCCGTGGCCGGGATTGTCGCCCGACTTGATAAGTGTGATGATTGTCGTGGCAACACAAGCCGAAGGTAGTGTGCTGTTTCATCAACGGATGTTTGAGAGCCGTTTATATTTTGTTGACAAACTCATTGATATGGGAGCGCAGGTGATAATTTGCGACCCTCACAGAGCAAATGTTATCGGACACGGCAGGCGTGTGAGCCTGAAAGCTACAACTCTGATATCGCCCGATATACGTGCCGGTATGGCTCTGCTGCTTGCCGCTCTTAGTGCCGACGGAACAAGTATTATCAAAAATATAGAACAGATCGAGCGTGGATACGAAGACCTTGAAGGTCGCCTCAAAGCCCTCGGTGCAGACATCGAAAGGGTGGAGGATATATAATGTTCTGATGCTACGATGTTACAATTCAACAATTGCATAAGAACTTTCCACGAGTGTAAATATAAAGGGAGACGGGGTTTGCCTGTCTCCCTAAGCATAAAAAATGAGATGGTTTTAAGGTCTTCCACCACCACCACCACCACCACCACCACCAGTAGTGCTGCCAACAGTGCTAACTGTATTGGTCTCCGCGAATCTAGCATAGGAATAGCCACCGCTGTATGTGCCGTCGGTATATAGTCCTCCTTTTTCAGTACCATCGCTACTACCTCCAGTATAGATTGTATATGTGTTACCTTGCTCTAGCAAGGGACTTGAGAATGTTAGAGACGAGTAGGAGTTTTTGGGCTTGAAGGTAATAATACTCTCTCCATCACTGTTTTGTATGTTAAACATAGTGCCTGCCGTCTGCGTACTAGAAAAGCCTACAAGCACAGAATTTTGTGTTGATGCACTACTTGGAGTCTCTCGCATATTCGACAGATGTTCGGCAATGACTATCAGCCCGTAGTTGAATTTTATTGTTCCGTTTACGTCAACGCCTATTTCAACACCCGACGAGGGGGCGTGTACTAGTACTGTTCCGCCGTTTATCTCTAGTGTGCCGTTGCTGTCCAAACCGTCGCCCGCTTGCGGGTAGCACACTATGTAGCCGCCGTTGATTATCATCTTGCTGCCGTCGTCTTCCTCGTCGCCACCGTTTGCCGTATTGAGAGCATCGTCGCTAGATACTATGCTGATATTGCCGGTGTTGATGACAAGGCGGACAGCTTCCAAGCCTTCTACGCAAGTCGAGATATTTATTTCGCCGCCGTTGATGTACTGATTAAGCTCCGACTGTATGCCATCGCTTCCTGATGCTATATTGATAGTGCCACCATTGATGCACACAAGGGTGTCGCTCTTGATACCGTCGTCAGCACAGTTGAGTGTGATGGTGGCGTTGTCTATCAGTACGCTTGCCGTACCTTTCAGTCCTTTGGCAGACTCAGTGTCCACAAACGTAGTGCTGTTATGTCCGTCGGCACAAGTGATGTCGAATGTGCCGCCCTCGATGATGAGGTCGCTTTCGGCTTGTGCACCGTCTTTTTGAGACTTGATAGTGAAGTTGCCGTCAGTGATATATATGTAGCCTCTGTCGGCATTGCTGTCGTTGCTCTTTAGTGCATCATCTCCCGAAGTAATGTCGAATGTGCCGCCACTAATTACTAGATAATCTTTACCTCTGATTCCCTCGTCTACTGAGTTAATTGTGATATTGCCCGAATTGATAATAAGTCCGTCCTTGCTCGAAATGCCAATGTTGTAGTTGGAATTTATGCTCAGAGAACCGCTGCCTGTGATAGACATATCGCCTTTGCAGAATAGGGTAGCATTGGGTTCGTCTGTACCCTCTGCAAATGTGTAAGTGCTGCCATCGGTGAGGGAGTTTTCAGTGCCGTCGGCAAGGAAGACTATCATTTTCTCTGCCGATGTGGCGGCAAGGGGCGACTGGTCGCTACAGGTGATATTTGCCCCGTTCAGAACTATTTTTACTGCATCTTTGTCGCTAGTGTTTACGACTATTCTGCCATTGCTCAGAGTGCCACTGAGGATATAAGTGCCTGCTTCGTTTATCGTTGCGATGTTGTTTGTTACGGAAACACCTTTGAACGAAGAAGTGTTTAACTCGCTGAAATTTATGGTTGTAGCCGTGTTGCTGTCGTAAGTGTAGTCGCCGGCTTCCTCGTGGGTGCTTCTGTTGGCAGAGATAAAATTCTTGAAATCTAAGACGTATTGCTCGTCAATATTGTCTTTAATTTGGGAGTCGACATTGTTGCTGTTGCCACTGTCTCCTGTGTTGTTGCTGTCGTCATCGTTTTTACACGACATGATAAACATAAAAAAACCGATGATTACAATTGATACTAATGACCTGTTCATAAAATTTTGAAATTATTTGTGATTACTGTCTGTGTGTGTAACAGAGCTTTTTTGATTACCACAGCTATACCGAAGAGTGGCGGTTTGTTGATTGTCAATAAAATTTTCCTATCGGCTCTCTATTTCTTGATTGTTGATAGACCTATGACTGAGTTCTGGTAGAAAGGTTTAATTGTTGAGCTGTTTAATCGCTGAACTGCCGTGCGTCTCGTAAACGAAATACCAAATACAAGAACGTCATTGCGAGGAGTCAGCGACGGAGCAATCTCCTGCAACGAGAACAGATTGGCCACGCTAACGCTTGCAATGACGGCATATAAACATAATGTAGGGGCGAACCTGTGTGGCTCGCTCAAATGGCTGCAAAAAAAATAGGGACATCCCTCTAAGGATGTCCCTATAATATAGTAGTCTTTATTCGCTGACCAACTGATCGCTGAATCAGCTTACGGCAATCTTTTTTGGAGTCTTTTCGACTGTCTTGTTTTTGGCTAGGGTTACATACAATATCCCGTTGTGGTATGATGCAGAAACATTGTCCTGATCTACAAGCTCGGTGTTGATAGTGAAAGTCCGCTCAAAGCTGCCGTAGCTAAATTCTTTCATGGTGAATTTATTGCTTTTTGCTTCATTATCTTTCTTTGCCTCGCTCTTTATTGACAAAGTGTTGTCGTGTATCTCTACTTCAAAGCTGTCTTTGTCGTAGCCGGGGGCTGCAAGTTCTATGACGAAGTTTTCGTCAAATTCTGAAACGTTTACCCTTGGGCTTGATGCCCTCTCACTGTGGTTTCTCATTGCTTGATGAAAATTGTCGTCGAAAAATCTTGGCATAAAATTTCTATTAATTGCTAACATAATCTTTGTTTTTAAATTTGTAATTCGTTTTCGATTAGCTATGTGCAATTCCTATACCACCAAAGAAAAGGCGACAAAATGTCCTGTTTTGCCGCCTTTTCTTTTAAATCTAGCTGACAAAATGTCAGCGCTGTGCTATTTTAATGTCATTTCGTCAATCAGGTATCCTGCTCCTGCAAATTTGTCGATTATAAAAAGAGCATATCTGATGTCTAAAGCTATATTTCGACAACGTTCGGCATCATAGAATGTGTCACTCATGGTCGATTCCCATGTTCTGTCGAAGTTTACGCCGATAAGTTCGCCATTGGCGTTCAAGACTGGACTTCCGGAATTACCGCCCGTAGTGTGGTTAGATGCAAGGAAGCAGGTGTAGAGCTTGCCATTTTCGGCATATCTGCCGTAGTCTTTGTTTTTTACCAGCTCTTTTAGGTCTTCGGGCACCCGGTAGTCGTAAATATTGGGATTGTCTTTGGCTATAACTCCGTCGATGGTAGTTTGTGGTAAGTAGTATAATCCGTCGCGCGGATAGCTGCCGTCTACTTGCCCGTATGAAACTCGCATTGTAAAGTTGGCATCAGGATAAATCTTATCGCCCTTTCTGAACTCCATAATACCTTTCATGTATTGCTTTTGCGCTGCCGTGGCTTCCTCTTTAAACTTGTCGTAGGTCGGCTTCACATCGTCTTTGTATTTCTTGTCTAGTTCTGCAAACATTTGCGCCAGCGCATCTGCTTCTATTTCCTTTTTTGCATCCTCTGCTGTCATAGTTGTTAGATTGCCAGCTTTGTCGGCATCGGTGAACAGCGATTTGTTATAAATCTCTGCAAGATGCTCTTCTGTGTATTTTGATGCAAAACCACTTGGCAGCATTGAGTCGTCTAAGTCGTTGATACATTTGCTGATTAGTGCGACAAAAGTTTCTCTGTCGGCATCCTTGAAATAGTCTTTGAATGTCGAATTTGCCAACTCTTCGACTTTGTCGGATTTCCAATCCTTTGAGAGCTCCCTTGACGTGGTACTGATGAGCTTTGCAACATCTGTCGAGCTGTAAATACCTTCTCTATAGTAGTCGTATTGCTTGTAGGTTTTGCTCGCATCTTTATATATGTTGGCAATCCCTTTTAGTACATCAGAGTACTCTTTGTGATTTTTGTCTGCCCATTCTTGAAAGTCGCTTTCAAATGCTTGCTTGCTTCCAATGGCATTTAGCTCGTTAAGTCCTGTAATCTCGCCTTGCCATTTTTTCCAAGCGTTAGCAACTCTTGCATATTTGGCAGCGTACTTTATTCTTACTGCGGGCGATTGTTTCATGTATTTGCGTAGAATGTCAAGCTTTACATCTCTTATTGCTACCTTGTCGGGATAGCTTTGGTTTTTCAATATACTCACTGCTTGCGAGGGTAGATATTCTTGTGTAGTGCCGGGGAAACCTATTATCATTGTAAAATCATCTTTCTTTACACCTTGCATTGATATTGGTAGGCTGTAGCGTGGTTCGTAGGGCTTGTTGTCCTTGCTATACTCTGTCGGCTCGTTGTTGGCATCGGCATATATCCTGAATAAGGAGAAGTCGCAGGTATGGCGTGGCCACATCCAGTTGTCGGTATCGCCGCCGAATTTTCCTAATGCCGATGGTGGAGCTCCTACTAGACGAACATCCTTATATTCTCTGTACACGAACAAGAAATACTGATTACCGTAAAAGAGAGGCTTTACCAGCGTGTAGTATTTGCCATCTTTTGAGGCTTCCTCGGCTATTGCCTTGCTGCGGTCCTCTATTGTTATTTGTGCCAAAGAGTCGCTCATGTTTGCTGTGCCATTAAGCACCCTGTCTGTAACATCGTCGATGCGCTCGACAAATTTTACCGACAGATCTTCGTTGGGAAGTTCTTCGGCACGCGATTTTGCCCAAAAACCATCCGTCAGATAATCATGCTCAACACTGCTGTGACTTTGTATTTGTCCATATCCGCAGTGGTGGTTGGTGATGAGGAGTCCCTTGTCGGAGATTAGCTCGCCGGTGCAGCCTCCTCCAAATATTACCACCGCATCTTTGATGCTCGAATTGTTAATGCTGTAAATGTCTTCGGCAGTGAGTTTAAAACCCATCTTCTGCATATCTTCGATGTTGTATTTGTTGAGAAATATGGGTATCCACATACCCTCGGCGGCAAATAGATTTTGCCATGAGAAAATACTCAATAGTAATAGTCCGATGATTTTCTTCATTGTATTTATTTTTTTTGATATTCTAGTTTATTCGTATTGAATAAAGGCCTAACTGCTAATGCCTAACATTTTAAGGTGTTTGTATAATTTCTCTGTGGGAAGCCCTACTACGTTGTTATAGCTTCCTTTTATGTTTTCGATGAATGCTGCTCCTATCCATTCTTGGATGCCATAGGCTCCTGCCTTGTCCAATGGGGGAGCGGTGCGTAGATAATAGTCAATCTCTTGGTCGTCAATTTGTGTAAACCGAACTTCCGAGCTGTCTACAAAACTAATAGTTTCTTGGCTAGTGGTGATGCTTACTCCTGTTTTGACCGTGTGACTAGTGTTCGATAAACTTTTCAGCATTATTTTGGCATGTTCTATATTGCTTGGTTTTTCTAATATCTGTCCGTCAAGGTCTACAACCGTGTCGGCTGTGATTAGTATTGTGTTGTCACTAATAACTCCGTAGGCTTTGGCTTTCTTTTGTGAAAGATAAACGACAATATCTTCCGAATTTGAAAGGGTCTTTGGGACGCTTTCGTCGCAATCAATGCCTTTTACTTTGAAATTGAGTCCCAACAAGGACAAAAGCTCTTGACGGCGTGGCGATTTTGAGCCAAGAATGATATTGTAATGCTGTATATTGTCGAGCATAATTCTTATTTAGTTGGCTAGTAGTTTGTTGAAATCTTCAGTGTTCCATAAGTCCTGACAACGGAGTGTCTGTTCTATAACATCCCTAACACAGCCCTCGCCACCATTAAAAGGCGATATATATTTGCTTACATTGATAACATCTATTGCAGCATCGGCAGGGCATGCCGATAAACCCGCTAGCTGCATGGGAGCTAGGTCTACGACATCATCGCCCATGTACAGTATGTTTTCCATTGATATGCCAGTTGCATCTGAAAATTCTTTTAATTTCGAGCATTTGTCGAAACACTTTTCGTAGATATGACTGACATCTAGTTTTTGCAGACGCTGTCTTACACGTGGCGAGCCTCCGCCTGTGATAATGCATACTTGCAGTCCCTTTTTTATGGCGTAGCGGATTATGTAGCCGTCTTTTACATTGCCTGTGCGCACGGGGTCTCCATTTTCGTCGAGGGGCGACGTATCTTTCGATAACACTCCGTCAACATCGAGTACAAAGGCTTGTATTTTTTTTATTTCTTCTTTGAAGAATTGCATTTCTATTGTTTATATTTATTTGTTATGCTGCTGCTTATAGTTTTATATGTCTCTAAGGCATTTTTGTTGTCTGCTAGTGCTTTCAAATGTTTGTCAATTGTGTCTTTGTCGTTTCGTCGTGCAGGACCGGTCTGGATGTCTGAGGCAGGGAGGTTTTGTAGTTTCGCAAAGGTCTCGACAATTAGAGGGGAGATAATATCTGGATTTATTCCGTCATTCTTCAATAGTTCCTGAGCTGTGGCAATGCAGTGATTGGTAAAGTTGTTGGCAAATACCGCTGCAATGTGTGTGTGTAGGCGTTGCTGGGAGTCTACTTCTACGGTGTTGTCAGAAATATTGTCAGCTATATACCTCAGAAACTTTCTAGTTCTTTTGTTGCTGCCTTCAATTAAAATTGGAACAGTTTTAAATTCTATAATTTTATCTTTGGTGAAGGTTTGCAGGGGGTATAAAACCCCAATATTCGGCGACGCCTCTTTTAGAGTATCTAGCGATACGCTACCTGCGGTGTGAACAACTGTGGCATCGTTAAAATTCCAACTGTTTGCAATATCAGATATTGCACCGTCGCTTACAGCTATTATAAATAAATCTGACTGAGAGGCTAGGTTGCTCTGGTTATTGCATGCTTTAGCTCCAACTTTGTTAGCCAGAAGGCTCGCATTGTCAAGGTTTCGGCTATAAACACAGTCTATCTTATGTCCCGATTTATGCAGAGCGAGTGTTAGATTTGTTGCGACGTTGCCAGAGCCTATTATTGTTATGTTTACAGCTTTGTGCATTTATTTCATTATTACACCTTTCTCGTCAACTGTGGCTATTACTCGCTTATTAAAGTCTGAGGAGTATTCAATTATTTGCAGCCTACTGTTTGTATAGCCTTTGTCGTCTTTCTCAAATTTGTAATTTCCTTGAGTGAGGTCAGGAGTATAATTCTCAATACAGTCTGCGAATTTTTTGCCATATTGGTAAATTGCTCCTATAAAGTAGTATCCAACATCAAAGCCTTGCATGTTGTAATTGTTAGGTTCATAGGCGAAAAGCTCCCTCGATAGGTCTGATACCTCTTTTGTTAGGCGAAGGGTCTTGTCTAAAAAGTACGGGTTTATATATGTAAATTTGGTGTTGTGCAGATACTCTTGTTGCAGGCTTCTGTAACGGTCGTAGTCGTATGTAGATACTATTCTTATATCATATCTTTTTGACATACGGCTCAAATAGGTTACACACAAATTCACCTTGGCCTCATTGGTAGAGGAGATTAGTATAATATTTGGTCTGTCAGGTTTTAAAAACTCTGCCATATAGGAGTTGGTAGTTTCGGTTATATCTGCTGTTGCCGGCAATAAAGATTTAAGCTTTTTGTAGACAAGATATTCCTCGGTCTCTTCGTAGTCGGTTCCATTGATGGATACTATATTGACGTCGTTAGCGCTATTTGCTATATATTTTGCAAGTAGCGAAGTATATGCAGTTTTATCTGGAGTGGTATTATAAAACATCTTGTTCTTTGAGGTCTGCTCCTTGTTGTATACGAAAGGGGAGACCATGGGGATGTTGTTTGCTCGCGAGAAAGTTGATGCTGGATTTTGTGTTTCTGCGTACATTGGTCCCACAATTAGATCTAAGTCTTTAGATCCTGCCAATTTTAATGCATTTTCTACATTCTCTACAGAGTTCTCGTCGTCAATAAATGTTGTATGTATCTTAGCTCCCTCTTTTTCTAGCCTGTCTAATGCTATTAGAAAACCGTCATAAAATCGGAAAAAGCGTTCTCCTGCTCTATATTTATCGGTATTGCCACTTAATGGCAATATTGCAATTATGTTTATAGTCTTTGAAGTGTTGGGCTTGGCTGATTTACAGTCCAGCAAAATAGACTCTTTGCTCAATATTCGATAAAAACAAGTCTCAGTGTAAAGTCCCTTTTTGGGAATGTAAATTATTTCGCCTTTGTTTGACCGCCTTTCTAACAACTGCCTGTTGAATTTGATAATGCTGTTGAGGTCATATCCTGTCTTGTCTGCAATGCCTATTACATCCTCATTGCCGGAAGATGTATATATCAGTATGTTTGGGTTGTCAGTTGTTAACGTAACGGTGTTCAGACCCGAATAATCTGTAGGTATATATATAATTGTGCCAGTTGTCACTCCCTTCTCTAGATGCTTATTTATTGCCAATAGCTGCCTTTCTGTGCAATTGTACATCTTGGATAGTCCGTACAATGTCTCCTTGCTTTTTACAGTATGAGGCTCTAATATTGCAGATGAGTTAAGCGTTTGAGTCCCTTGCTTTTTGGGTATTCTGATTATTTCGCCGATTGGGAAATGTGACTTTGACAAGTGTGGGTTTGCCTTGAATATGTCGTCTATGGAAATATCATAGATTCTAGAGTAATAGAATGGCGTTTCTTGCTTTTTGATGGTATAATAGAAATAAGTCTCGTCTTCTTGTTGTGTTGTATATTGAGGTATTGTCAGCTTCGTTCGCTTCTTTAATTTTTTATTGGGATTGATGTCAGGATTGTACTTTATTATATCGTTGACGGTAATATTGTAGTGTCGCGAGATACTACTTAGTGTTTCTTTTCTTGCCACTGTGTGTATAACAAGATCTGTTTTTTGTGGAAAACGTATGACGCCCTGATTTGTTTGTTCTTTATTATTGACAGGTGCTGCTGTCTGCTTTGCTTGCCTTGCAACACCCTGATAACCTTGATTAGAGGCAGACAGATTCTCATACTCTTCTTTGTATGGGATAAGTAATTCTGCGCCTGCTTTTAGACCTTGGTCAAGAGTGGAGGTGTTGTATTTCTTTAGGTCAGATTCACTGATGTTGTATTGCCTTGAAAGGGAATATAATGTTTCCCCCGGTGAAATGGAATGTACAAGATATTTGTCCCCTTGTATGGTTTTAGTCCGCAACGTCGAATTTTGTATACCAGTTGATGCTTGGATTGTCCCTCTTTTAGTCGAACTAGTGGAGTTTACAAAAGATTTATACTCGTCTTTATATGGGATATATAGGCTTGTGCCAGCTTTTAGCCCATTTCGTAAGGCAAAGGCATTGCCCTTCTTTATATCAGATTCACTAATGTCATACTTCTTGGCGATAGAATAAAGAGTCTCTCCCGTAGACACTGAGTGTACAATATACTTTGTGCCTTGTACTACTTCTACTCTTATGTCTTGTCCGAACAAGTACGAGGGGCTATTTGTTAATGCTAGGATAAATAGCAACGATATTGTAAATATTCTCATTGGTATACGTTTTTCTTTCGGCATTTTTAGTATTTGTTAAATACTTATTTATCCTACAAAGTTAATATTTTCTGATGATAATTTAACGATGTAGCGTAAGTCTCTATTTGTCAGTGAAATAGCGCATGAATTGAGCTCGCTCCAACAATGACAGATTTTCTTTTTTTACTCCGAGTTTGCCCCTAAAACATCCTGTGGATGTATAGCCTTTTGTCTTCATCCAATCTTCTATATTTCTGTTGATCACGCTGATGTAGTCAATGCCTTTCTTGTATAAAACTGAAGAGAGCTGAACTGTTGCAGCTCCTGCCAACAACATTTTTATGGCGCTGCTCGATACATGTACTCCGGTCGATGCCGAAATATCACACCTCAGATGTGATGAACTCAAACCTATCCATCTTAGCGGAATCTGATATTCATCGGCATGACTGAAAACGTCTCCCGAAACAATGTCCTCTGTGTTGATGTCAATATCGGGCATATAAAACCTATTGAACATAGTTATTGCCGATACTCCGATGTTGTCAAGCTCCTTTACAAAACCTAATATATTGGCATGGTGACTACTGATTTTTACTATTATAGGACTGCTTGCCATCTTGACAATATCTCGGATCAGTTCCAATTGCTCGGCCTCAATTTCGGCCCCACTCTTGTTGCTGCTGACAGACTTGTATAGATTTATTTCTATGCCATCGGCTCCTGCCTCCTCAAATTTGTTGACGTAGCTCAACCACTCTCGTTTGTTTGTGCAGTTTATGCTTGCAAAGACGGGAATGCAGACAGTCTGTTTTGCTTGTCTTAGCAACTCCAGGTATTTATCTGTATTGTGGTGTTTGATGAAATAATCAAGGTAGTCGAGGTTTTCGTGGTCTGTTGCAGATAGACTATTGTCATTAGCTAATGACTTATGTTCGTGATATATTTCTTCCTCAAACAAAGATTTCAATATAATCGCTCCTGCACCAGCTTTCTCTATTTCAGATATGTGCTTTACATTATTGGTTAGCGATGAGCTGCCTGCAATTATCGGCGAGCTTAGCTCCAGTCCGCAAAATTGTGTCGTTAGTAGATTTTTCATTTGTTTATAATTTTAGATACTCAGATACTCATGTTTTTGGATAGTAGACCGAACCAAACGGCTGCTTGTCTAAGGTCTAAAATTCAATATCTAACATCCGGCATTCTGTATTCATCATTCACAATTCATCATTAAATAAGAATTCATGCCCCTCGCGGCTTTTTTTCCATCGCCCATGGCGAGAATTACTGTCGCTCCGCCTCGCACAATGTCGCCACCTGCAAATATGTTAGGAATGGAGCTTTGCAGTGTTTCCTGGTTTGCCTCAATCGTTCCCCATTTGCTCACTTTTAGTTTTGGCAGGGACATTGGGATTAGCGGATTGGGCGATACTCCAACGGCGACAATAACCGTATCGACATCTATCATTTCTTCTGAGTCCTCGATGGGAACCGGTCTGCGCCTTCCGGACGAGTCTGGCTCGCCCAGCTCCATGCGCTGAATGAACATCTTATTCACAAAACCTGCATCGTTGCCTTCGTAGCGAAGAGGATTTGCCAAATTGATAAACTCTACTCCTTCCTCTTGTGCGTGTTTTATTTCTTCTTGACGTGCTGGCATTTCTTCCATCGAACGGCGATAAATTATCATCGCTCTGTCTGCGCCTAGCCTTTTGGCAGTGCGTACTGCATCCATTGCCGTGTTGCCACCGCCGACAATAGCTACGTTCTTGCCACGCAGAACAGGAGTGTCATAATCGTTCTTTTGGGCATTCATTAAATTAACCCTAGTAAGATATTCGTTGGCAGACAAGATGCCGTTAAGATTCTCGCCATCAATGTTCATAAAACGTGGCAGGCCTGCGCCACTGCCAATAAAGAATGCTTTGTATCCCTCGCTTTCTAATTGCTCAAAAGAGGCTGTTCTTCCTACGACAAAGTTCGTTGTGAACTTAACGCCTACACTTTTGAGATTTTCTATCTCCATGTCTACCAGCTTGTTGGGAAGCCTAAACTCAGGAATGCCGTATTTCAATACTCCTCCGATCTCGTGTAGGGCTTCAAATACTGTAACATCGTAGCCTCGCTGAGCCATGTCCCCCGCAAAGGACAGGGATGCCGGACCAGCCCCAATGGCTGCTATCTTGATGCCATTGCTTTTTGCTTTTTGTATTTCCCGATTTTCGGAAGAATTGTTAAGGCAATAGTCGGCGGCATACCTCTCTAAGTTGCCGATTGCAACAGGCGGTTTTTCAAGTTTTAAAGTGTAAAAGCAATTTGCTTCGCATTGCTTTTCTTGCGGACAAACCCTGCCACAAACACTAGGTAAAGCAGACGACTCTTTTAGCGTCGCTCCTGCCATCGGTATATCTCCCGCTTCAATATATTTGACAAATTTTGGTATATTGATATTAACAGGGCAACCACTTATGCACGTGGGATTGCCACAATCTAAGCACCGCGTTGCCTCAACTAGGGCTTGCCCTGCACTCAATCCTGTGTTGACCTCTATATTTTGTGAGCTTATGCGCTCTTTTGCCGACACCTCGTTCATGTGAATGCGTTCAATACTTGTACGCTCTTTGTTTTTCTTGCTTTTGCGTATTTCCTCACGCCACTCTTGTGACCTCTCGGCTTTTAAATATTCTTCTTGTGTCATGTGTTCTAGCTTCCTTTTATATGCTCTGGCTGTAGGCTTCCAATGCCAATTGTTCTTCTTTTGTATATCCTCCAAGCCTTGATAAAAGCTCGTCAAAATTTATCTCGTGTGCGTCAAATTCTGGCCCGTCAACGCAGGTGAACAGAGTCTTGCCTCCTACAGTTACTCTGCATGCTCCACACATGCCAGTACCGTCTACCATAATAGAGTTGAGACTCGCCTGTGTCGGAATCTCATATTTCTTTGTGAGTAGTGCAGTATACTTCATCATTACTCCGGGACCGATTGCTATGCACTCGTTAATCTTTTCTTTCTTGATTACCTCTTCTGCTCCTTCGGTTATCAAGCCTTTTCTGCCATAGCTGCCGTCATCAGTCATTATTACCACCTCGTCAGACCATTTTCTTATCTCTTCCTCAAGGATAATTAAGTCTTTGCTTCGTGCTGCCAATACCGACACTACTCTGTTGCCTGCTTCCTTGAACGCTTGCACTATAGGAAGAAGAGGTGCAACGCCAACACCTCCACCACATGCTAAAACAGTCCCCACATTTTCTATGTGGGTAGCCTTGCCAAGTGGACCGACAAGGTCTAGAATACTGTCTCCAACTTCTAGCTTAGATAGCTTTTGTGTACTTACTCCCATTGTCTGAGACACGAGTCTTATCGTGCCCTTATTGATGTCTGCGCCGGCAATGGTGAGCGGAATGCGTTCGCCTTTCTCATCCACTCTCAATATAACAAAATTACCGGGTTTGCGACTCCTTGCAATGCGTGGAGCTTCAACCTCGAAACCTACAACTTTGTCCGAAAAGTGTGTTTTATCTACAATTTTAAACATATAATCAGCCTATTTTGCTCCAAAAATAAGGCTTATTTTTTTTATATGTCAATTTTATTTGTACGTTTGTGAAAACTTTTAATTTGTATAGTTATGGATATAGTAAGCATTATCATTACAGTTTTGGTTGGAGCTCTTGCAGGATGGCTTGCAGGAAAGTTTATTAAAGGAGGAGGCTTCGGATTCCTTATTAACGCAATTTTAGGTATTGTCGGAGGTTTTGTTGGTAGCTGGTTGTTCGGACTGCTTGGCTTTTGCTCCGGTGGCGGATGGATAAACTACCTTGTTTCTGCCTTTGTTGGTGCTGCAGTTATTCTTTTTGTAGCATCACTGTTTTCTAAGAAAAAATAAAAAAGGTAATAGCGTGCCGGGAAGATTTATTCTATCCCGGTGCGTTATCTTATAATCTTGCCCCCAAACTGACATTGAAGACATCTGCGGCTCTTACAGTACTTATTCATTAGTTGTATCAAAGACTGACTGTCGAAAGCCGATTTAGAATTTACTCCGTATCGTGCCCATTCTCTTGTTATGCTATTGCTCTCGGCGGGCAATTCCTCAAGAAATCTCAAAGCTTTTTCTTGTATTTCATCTTTATTTCGTTCTTTAGAGTAAAAGAATAAAAATGGAATTAATGTATTGATGAGTATATTGCGTCTTGTCAATAAGCCAAGTTTCTTCTTTTTTCTACTGCTCTCTTTGCCAAAGGAGTAGTGTGTCTCCCAATATGGACTGCTGTCCACGTCAAAAAGCTGCTCTATATCTACTATCGAATCTGCATTAAGAGTGAAAGATATTATATTGTCATGCTTGTGTATAAGCTTTGCAAGCTGAGAGATTCTGATTGTAGGAAAACTTGCAGGGCGCATGCGCATAAACTTCCATAGAGACTTGTCCATTGGACTTAGATTGTATTTCTGCTTAAGAAATGAGTATTCACTCTTCAGCATAGAGTGATATTCGTCTATCTCATTCTCCTCAAGAAAACCTGCCTGCCCGAATAGTAGAGCCTCTACCTGAAGAAGATTGTCAAAGTGCTTGTTTATAATATTGTGAGGCAGACTTCTCGACAAAATTACAAATGGGAGGGTGTTGGCTTTGAGACCAAAACTTGCAAATAGCTGCTGCTGAAGTGTCTGGTGCCAGTCTTTAGAACATTCTGAGTATGTGGAACCGAAATCTGCAGTTTTGTCCTCAAGCCTCTCTATTGCGAGCCTACTCATAAACAGATTAATCTCAAATGGCTTAAGATAACGGAGAGTCTCGTGGCAAGCAATAGTCTGCTTAGAGCCCTGCAAATAGTTGTATTTTTCAATTATGCCTTGTGTGGGAGCGAGCTCTATGCAAGGTACTACTTTATTGTTTGAGATTTTTATTTCTTCATTGTTGTTTAATACTACGTGTAGTATAACATTATCATAAGCAGAATCATCACTGTGCTTGTGTCTATTCCAGTCAGACGAGTTGATGTGAATTTCTACATTGCCGGCCCAGATTGTATCGCCAATTTTTATGCGGGCATTGAAGAAATCGGGACCGGAGTCAACATTTTTCTGCCCCCTATTGATTATTAATACTGCTTCGCCAGCATGAGTCTTTAAATCACTGTGTTCAAAAAGTCCATTCTGCCATATATATTGCAACAGTTCCTCTTTCATGTCTTTATCTCTTGAACAATCTTTTAGTATCTTAGTTTTAAGATACCTCGTAAATAGCGTATTTACCAATACACAAAGATAATATTTTTTGTGTAATTGCCAAATGGGGGTAATGCTCAGGCAGAGAGCGTGTTGTATTTTGTGGACAGGGCGTGAATGTAAGGCGGTGATGATTGAGTAGAGGAAATTAGGGAGGTTTTTTTTTATTATTCCGAATAAAAGCGTACTTTTGTAAAAGTAATTGTTTCAACATCTCATTTTTGGCAAGGATTTTGATTCAAAAACTAAAAACGAAATTTTCATACTATATATAAGTTCATTGGACTCTTTCCCAAAGGTCTAATGCAAGAGACGGCTCGTTCCCCGCGAAGCCGTCTCTTCCCTTTTTATGGAAGAAGATATTAATTTTATTGTATTTAGATGCTTGTTTGTGCTTTTTTGTTATCTTCGTTATAGTTTATACCTGTATTTATGGCAAAAATAAAAACGCAATATGTCTGTCAATCTTGCGGCGCCTCGTATGGCAAGTGGGTAGGTAAGTGCTCGGCTTGCAACGAGTGGAATACCATTGTCGAGGAAGTCGTAAATCCGATTAGTAAAAATAAACTCCCTCTGACAAGCTCAGTATCTTCCGATAGTAAGCCGACAACTTTGAGCAAGGTTACGAGTTCTAAAGTTGATAGAATTGATGTAAACAACGGAGAGTTTAACAGACTGCTTGGTGGTGGACTTGTACCCGGTTCTTTGGTGCTTATAGGAGGAGAACCAGGAATAGGGAAGTCAACGCTGATCTTGCAAATAGCCCTGTCTGTCAGAAGCCTAAAGGTGCTGTATGTGTCGGGCGAGGAGTCTTTACAACAAATAAAGATGAGAGCACAAAGGCTGGGGTTGAACAATGATGATTGTTATTTCCTTAGTGAAACATCAATCGAAAATATTGTTGCTCAGGCACAGAGTCTAGAACCCGATATTCTGATTATTGATTCAATTCAGACGGTCAACACCGAAAGAGTAGAATCTTCGTCAGGCTCGGTGTCGCAAATTCGTGAATGTACAAACCAACTTATGCACTATGCCAAGCATACTGCTACATCGGTTTTGCTTATTGGGCATATTAACAAGGACGGAGCTATTGCTGGGCCAAAGGTGCTGGAGCATATGGTAGATGTGGTGTTTCAGTTTGAAGGCGACACTCTACATTTTTATAGAGTCATGCGCTCGGTGAAAAATAGATTTGGTTCTACTTCTGAACTCGGCATATACGAAATGAGAGACAAAGGCTTACGCGAAGTGACAAACCCTAGCGAGCTTTTAGTTTCATCAGAGCATACAGGCCTTAGCGGTACGGCAATATCAGCTTCGGTGGAAGGGGCAAGGTCTTTCCTCATTGAGGTACAGTCTCTAGTCAGTACTGCTGTATATGGTACTCCGCAACGCTCGGTTACGGGCTTTGATCTGCGAAGACTAAATATGATGCTTGCTGTACTAGAAAAACGTGCCGGATTTAAGCTGGGAAGTAAAGATGTTTTTATAAATCTTGCAGGAGGAATAAAAATTGCCGACCCGGCCATAGATTTGTCAGTAATTGTGGCAATATTATCATCAAATTTTGATAAAGCTATAAAGTCTACCGACTGCTTTGCGGGAGAGGTAGGGCTGACAGGAGAGGTCAGACCTGTAAATAGATTAGAACAACGAATTGCCGAAGCTCAAAAATTGGGGATGAGCAGAATATTTGTTCCTAAGTTTCGCTCAGGATCTGACTTGAAAATAGCCAAGGGCATTGAGGTGGTAGAGATTGCCAACGTAAGCGATTGCTTTAAAAAATTGTTTAGATGATGAAACTCAAATTTGGACTTTCTCCTTGTCCTAACGATACTTTTATTTTTCATGCTCTAATCTATAAATTAATAGATTGGAAGGGTCTGGACTTTGAATTTATTATTGCAGATGTGGAGGAACTTAATAAACGTGCGGAGGCAGGAGAACTCGATATAACTAAAATTAGTTATGCAGCATACTCTAATCTTATAGATAAATATATAGTGCTTAACTCCGGGAGCGCTCTCGGATATGCTAATGGCCCATTGGTAGTCAGCAAAAGAAAGATTTTTGTAGACGAGCTATACGATGCGAGAATTGCTACTCCGGGCTTTGGTACCACCGCCAATGCTTTGTTCAAAATGCTTGCTCCCGACGCAAAGAACCTGTCGGAATATTTGTTCTCCGACATTGAAGATGCGATTCTGTCCGATGAGGTAGATGCAGGCATATTGATACACGAAAATAGATTTACCTATAAACAAAAAGGTCTGAAACTGGTTCAGGATTTAGGAGCGTTTTGGGAGCAGAAAACTAAGATGCCTATACCGCTGGGAGGAATAATTGCTCGTCGAGATATTGGAGAAGATGTACTTTCTGCTGTTGATAAAATAGTGTCAGATAGCGTTTGGTATGCCAAGAAAAATCCATTGGCAGCAGTGCCTTTTATGAAAAAAAAGGCTCAAACAATAGACGATGATGTTATGCAGCAACATCTGGAATTGTTTGTAAATGACCAAACCCTGTGTCTTAATGATGAGGGCAGAGAGGCAATAAAGCATTTTTGTGAGGAGCTCCGAAAGGATGACGAATTGCCAACTGAGGAGATGCTTAATCGTTTATTCGTTTAGGACTTGAGAAAAGTGCTATATGCTATAAGTACATAGCCGATGATAATGTGGTGATGTGATAATTAGATGATGGCTTAACCGACCACTGACCACCGCTGTCATTGCACCGCCGACGCTTGCAATGATGACAAAGATGCACCCCGAAAGGGCGGACTATAAACAGCAAAAGCATAAAACTTATAGCTTATTGCAAAAATAAAAATATATGAATGTAATACATGATGCCGAAAAAGGAATATTCTGTACTACGGTAAATGAATATCTTGCCGAAGTAAAATACAAAAGAGAGAATAATAAGTATTATTTTTATCATACCTTTGTACCTAAGGAAATAGAGGGCATGGGAGTAGCCAAAGAACTAGTGTCTTATGCCATCAGTTTTTGTATTGAGCAAGCCTATACTGTTGTGGCAATTTGCCCATATATAGTAATGCTTGTTCGTAGAAATGTCGAATGGAGAGAGATTGTAGAAGTCTGGGATTAAATGAATTAGAGTAGGATGGATATATCTATTGCAAAATATTTTCTCGATGGCCTGCTAATTGGCTTGTTGGCATCTGTACCTGTGGGACCCTTAGCTATTTTAGTTATTCAACGCACTGTGAACAAGAATTTCAATTCGGGCTTTATTTCGGGCTTGGGAGTCGCTTTTGGAGACTTGTTTTATGCTATTATTGCGGGATATTCGTTTTCGTACATACATTCTATGATTAAAAGATATGACATCTTTATACACTCACTTGGTATTATGGTATTGATCTGTTTAGGGATTTTTATTTATAGAAAAAATCCGGTCAAAGAAATACGACAACGACGAAACAAAAAGGCGGGTTATTTTGGTGATTTTGCATCATCGTTTCTTCTTACTATCTCAAATCCATTGCTGGTGTTCATCTTTCTTGCTTTGTTTACAGGCTTTGGCATAACCCTTAATTTAAGTCAGCACTATATAAACTTGGCCCTCTTTGGTGGGATTATATCAGGATGTATTGTTTGGTGGGCATCATTGGCAGGCGTAATTAATATTTTTAGACACCGATTCACCCTGCGCATTTTGTGGTGGTTCAATAAGGTGGCAGGGGTTATTATAATATTGGTAGCAGTATATTACGTCGTTGATATGTTGATAAAGTATGTGCTTGTTTAATCTGCTTTAATGTAGTATCTTGTAAATCATCTCTTTCTGCAACTCTCCTGCGTCTGCAGACACGTTGTTTACTCCTTTTGATCTCATATCGTATTCCCGAAGTAAGGATATTATATTCACTAACTTAGAAGGATGATGTTTTCTGGCACTTTCTATATATTTCTTGCAGATGAAATCGTTGCCAATGCCAATTTCTTTCCGTACATTAATTATAGATTTGTCCTGCATAAGGCTGATTTGTAACAACTTCTTGTAGTAGCCGAAAAGGGTGGAAATCGTTACTGTTATAGGATTAGATGATTGGTTGTCGGCAAAATATTTTACTATCCTATTGGCCTTCAGAACATCCTTTGTACTGAGAGCGTCTTGCAGCTCAAAAACGTTGTAATCCTTACTGATGCCGATATATTCCTGGATGAGATCAGGAGTGATGTTTGCCCCCTTCTCAATATTGATATAGAGCTTGGAGAGCTCATTGGTAATCTTCTTGAGGTCTGTCCCTAAATATTCACCCAGTAGCATTGAGGTCTGTGAGGTTATGGTATATCCTTGCTCCTTGACGTGGGCTTCTATCCATTTTGAAATCTCGTAGTCTCTTATCTTGGAGCTCTCAAAAAGAACTCCGTTTTTATCGATTAGTTTTGTCAGCTTTTTTCTTTTGTCCATTGACTTCCCTTTCAGATTGAGCACTAGGATAGTCGATGGATTTGGACTCTCGGCGTATTTTGTGAGCTTCTCGAACTGTGTGGCATGTATTTGCTGCGCTTCTTTGATTACGACAACCTGATATTCTGCTCCCATAGGGTAGCGAAGTGCGGTATTGACAATGTCATTTGCGCTTATGTCCTTGCCGTACAGAATCGTCTGATTAAAAGCTTTCTCGTCTGGGGTAAGAACACTGTCAATAATACAGTTTGTAATTTTATCTATATAAAAAGGTTCTTCACCCATTAAGAGATAAATAGGTTTGTATTTCCTTGCCTTTATATCCTTAATTATGGATTTGTAGTCAGCCATGAATTAAAATCTTAGGTGCCTTACCGAACGTTTCTTGTCCTTAATCTCAATAAGAGATTTAATCCCTATGTCTAAGTGATTTTGCACAAAATTCTGCGTTACAAAAGTATCACTCTTGTCGGTTTTTACTCCACTTGATATCATGGGCTGATCAGACACGAGCAATAGCGCTCCCGTAGGGATTTGATTATAGAAACCTACTACAAAAAGGGTCGCTGTTTCCATGTCTATTCCCAAGGCCTTTGTCGACTTAAGATAGTCTTTAAAACTATCGTCGTGTTCCCATACTCTTTTATTGGTAGTGTACACAGTGCCTGTCCAGTAATCAGACTCGCAATCTCTTATCGTAGATGATATAGCTCTTTGTAGATTAAATGCGGGCAGGGCGGGTATCTCAGGGGGAAAATAGTCGTTAGAGGTTCCCTCGCCTCTTATTGCAGCAAGAGGAAGAATGAAATCACCTAGGTTATTCTTTGGGCGCAATGCCCCGCATTTCCCTAAAAATAAAACAGCTTTTGGATTTATAACACTTAACAAATCCATTATTGTGGCAGCATTGGGACTGCCCATGCCGAAATTTATTATAGTAATACCTTCGGCACTGGCACTAGGCATATTTTTGTCTTCGCCTATCACTTCTACGCCAAAACGTTCGGCAAACATCTCCACATAATTCTGAAAGTTTGTTAGTAATATATGTTTGCCAAAATCGCCCAACTCTCTTCCGGTATATCGTGGAAGCCAGTTGGCAACTATCTCTTCGCGTGTTTTCATATCTTATAATTTTATGACATCGGATAAATGTCTTATTTTCGCAAAATAATTATTCTTGTAGCAAAAGTACAATGTTTTCTATAATGGATAAAATTAATTTGCCACCGCTCAAATATAAGAAGAAAGATGTTAAGGGGAAAGTTCATGTCTTCGACCCTTGCCGACAAATTTATGTTCCGCTCACTCCCGAAGAGAATGTGCGCCAGCATTTGACAGCCTTTCTGGAAAATCATAGAAACTTTCCAAGAAGTCTGATTGCTGTTGAACGAAAAATTATTATCAACAGACAGGAGTTCCGTTTTGACGTGCTTTGTTACGATAAAAGTATGAACCCTTTACTGCTTGTCGAATGCAAAGCCCCAAGTGTGAGGGTTTCGCAAGATACCTTTGATCAGGTTGTTAAATATAATTTTAATATTAAGGCTAGGTATGTGTGTGTGTCAAATGGTGTTGAGCATTTTGTATGTCAAATGGATTATGAGGAAAATTCTTATGCGTTTTTGAAGGATTTTCCGTATTTTGCAAAGTGAGAAAGACGATATTTAAATCGTTGAAGGTTTAAAAAATGCTGTATGTCCTACACTATAGGCTATAAGCGAACAGCCGATGATGCTGTGATGAAAAGCGAATATAACCACCCCGCCTGTGGCATCCCCTCATTCGTAGGAGGGGATTTAAAAACTTTCCTCCTGTAAAGGAGGAGTGCCCGAAGGGGGAGATGGTGGCAGTTTGAGGCTTAGTCAGTAGAAACTAGAGCTTAATAGAAAAGGAGAAATATAAACACATGAAACGAGCCATGAGACAAGTCTCACACAGAGGTATGATTATATTGGCGAGATACATCTGACAATTAAAAAACAAAATATAAACAGATGAAATATTCTTTATTAGCTATGTTGATTTGCTCTCTTACTTTTAACGTTATGAGCCAGAGCTATTTTGACGGAGCATATATTCTAAATAATGGAGTTGAGTCAATACGTTGTTTTAGGGATGGCT
Source organism: Bacteroidales bacterium (assembly GCA_047975005.1). Lineage (GTDB taxonomy): Bacteria > Bacteroidota > Bacteroidia > Bacteroidales > Prolixibacteraceae > JBKEAJ01. Next base: position 56,583 of record JBKECW010000094.1, read on the forward strand.
ATGAGCTGACAAATCCAATGCTAAATCTTAATTCCAATGAACGACTTGTGTTTCAGTTTGATAATCTTGGCGAACAGCCTTCAGGACTGAATTACAAAATTGTCCACTGCGACAGGAGCTGGCAAAAATCGAATATCCCTTATTCCGATTATATTGAAGGCTCGGACTATGAGCCTATTTACGATTACGAACAGTCGGTTAGCACTCTCACAGATTATGTACACTACGAAGTAACAATCCCTAATGATTATGTGCAGTTGAAACTGTCGGGAAATTATGCTTTTGTGGTCTACCAAAACAACGACCCTGAGGATATTTTATTTGTAAAACGATTTTATGTTGTGGAAAAACGTGTATCTATTGTCGGAAATGTAGAAAAGGCGCGTCTGTCGACTGATGCCGAACAAAGTCAGGCTCTGACAATGCAGATTGACCATAGAAATATGACGTCGACAAATCCAATGTCAGACTTTAGTGTTGCCCTTGTTCAGAATGCACGTCCCGATATGTGGCAAACAGACCTAAAACCCTCGGCATTTTCTAATGGTATCCTGAGATACGACTATAATCCCGAGCATGTTTTTAAAGGTGGCAACGAGTTTAGAATGTTTGATGTCAGAATGGACAATCGAAAAGTCGGCTATGGTGTGGAGTCGTCGAGTGTTAGAGAGGGACGGTATTGGGCATGGCTTAATACCGATAAAATGAGAACCTACGATGACTATATTGACATCAGCGATATGAATGGTCGCTATACGGTGGAAAACGTAAACCGCCTCGAAATGGACTATGACTTATATGCCGACTATGTACTGACGGAGTTCAGAATGCGACTGCCGGCAAGAATACCCGGTGGCGATTTATATGTCTACGGAGCTTTAACGAACTGGCAGTGTACGGAAATGAATAAGCTGCGATGGAACGACGAGGAGCAAGCCTATACATGCACTCTAAATCTGAAAGAGGGAGTGTATAATTATATATATGCTTATATCCCAAAAGGCGGAAGTGAAATAAATACAATCTCTTACGAAGGTTCACATTGGGAAACCGAAAATGAATACATGATTTTGGTTTACTATAAACCCATCGGCGCACGCTATGACCGTCTGGTCGGCTATCAGACCATAAACTCAAGAGAAAAAAACGTAGACTATTAAGCCCAAATGGCACTCGGCAATTCGGGCTTAATGAATAACGTTTTGTGATTGTTAGTTGATACTAATAGAACTTGCACCACTACTACTCTTGCTGATTTTTCCCGAGGGCGAACCGCTGATACGGACAGAACTTGCTCCCGATGCCTCTGCCGATACGTCATTGCTTGCCGATATAGATGTTCTTGCTGCCCCGCTTGCCGATATGCTGAGGTCTTTGCACTTGTAGTTGTCAGCATTTATTGATGATCCACCGGAGCAGTCGATACTGATTATATTACATTTGCCCGTCAAGCCTAATAATGAGCCTCCCGATACGTCTGCTGCTACTGTTTTGCTGTCAATATTCATTGTTACTCTGCTGCTTCCCGACACATCTAGTGAAGTCGATTCTGCCAAGCCTTCGAGCTTCACTTGACTTGCCCCACTAGCATCGAGCGATAAGTTGTTGACTGCCAACGATAGCACAACACTCGACGAGCCACTTGCGTCTACCGACAGCTTGTCTCTGTCGATTTTGTCTAAAACCTTTATTGATGAAGCACCGCTGGCATCTATGCTTTTTAGCTCGGACATCGTTATTTTGATTGTGGGTTTGGTATCGACCTTTTCAGATTTGCTTCCAAAGAAACCTTGCTTAAGCCAATTGTCGTTTTTGATTTTGGCAACAAAGGTGCCATTGCTAACATAAAATTCTACCTTGTCGCTTAATTCTGATTCATAGGTAACTTCTACGGTTTGAGGGCTGCCCAAACTGACCTCCACATCAAAGCAAAAGCCAATGTCGATGGCTCTAAAAGATTTTAGATCCAGACTTCTCTCTACGATTTCCGAGTCCTGAGCATAGCCGACTGTGTATGTGAGGAACAGTAATAATGTGATTAATGCATTGCGTGTCATCTTATTTAATTTTTGGTTCTTTGTAAATTAAAGACAGTCCGGTTTCTTAAATGTTACACATTTGCCGAAAAAAAGTTTTTATTATTTATCTTTATCGGCTTATATGCAAAAATAGGCTCTAAATGAATAGAGTGAGTAATGATATAATACAGGTTAGGCTTGAATTGTTTAAGGTTTAAAAAATGCTGTATGCCGTACGCTTTAGGCTATAGCAATATAATTGTGGATGAAATCGCCAAGAAATAACGCGGAACAGATTAAACCAAATGTAGATAAAAGAGGTCTGTGTTTTTATAAGTCAACTGAAATGAGCTGTGAAAATTATTCTCACATAGGCGGATGATTAAAAACAACAAAAGTATAAAGCCTACAGCTTATAGCAAAAGATAAACAGATGAATAATAGAAGTGAAATAAAGAAATTTGGAAAGGTATAGTAAAATGAGAAGAATTTGTATTTTATTGGGTTTTGTTGCATTCGTATTTGCGGTATTATCTACAGCGGTGGCTGCACAGCCGGCAGGAGGCATGGAAAGAGGGAAAGTAGGAGTAGTGAAAGGAGTCGTGGTAGACAAGTCGTCGGGGTATGGCTTGGAATATTCAACAATAAGAATATTTAGATCTGCGGATTCTTCTTTAGTGTCAGGAGGCATTACAGACATGGATGGAAATTTTGAAGTTGATGAGCTGCCCTTTGGTAAGTTTTATGCCGAGGTTTCGATGATGGGATTTACTACAAAAAACGACATGCCGTTTGTAATAAAACCTGACAAAACATCCATCGAACTCGGAAAAATAGCTCTGTCAAGCGAGAATATACTCAACGAAGTAGAGATAGTGGCGCAAAGGCGACAAGTTGAATACCAAATTGACAAGAAAGTTGTAAATGTCGGTAGCGACCTTAACGCTATTGGCGGTACGGCAGTCGATGCCCTAGAAAATGTACCTTCGATAAATGTAGACCTCGAAGGAAATGTTACTGTCAGAGGCTCGTCAAATTTTCAAGTACTTATCAACGGGAAACCATCAGTGCTGACAGGTACGGAAGCACTAGAGCAAATCCCCGCGTCAAGCATCGAAAATATAGAGATTATTACAAATCCATCGGTGAAATATAATCCCGAAGGAACAGGCGGAATACTGAATATCGTACTCAAAAAAAGAGCTATGGAGGGCATCTCCGGAGTGATAAACGCCTCTGCTGAAACCAACGATAAGTATCAGGCGGATGCCACAGTCTCAATGAAAAGAGAAAAAGCAACATATACAATATCAGCTAACTACAGAGATGCACAGTATTTAGGTGATAGAAATTCTTCCCGCTACCAATGGTTGGGCGAAGATACCACATACAGAATCGAAAACGGAGGGGGAAATTTTAATAGAAGAAGCTACGGACTACGACTAGGAGGCGAATGGAATATCTCGCCAAACTCAATATTCGGTGCACAAGGTGAGATTGGACAATGGGGTGGAGGTCGAGGAAACGAGTCCAATAAATATGTATACACCAGCCCTGCAACAGACGACGTGTATTCCCGACTAGTCTCAAATTCAGATAGAAAACGTAATTATTATAGAGGTCAGCTAAATTTTAGCCATGACTTTGGTGGCGACATAGACCACAATATTCAGTCGTACTTGCAAGTGTCGAGCCGTGAGGGTGAAAGCCCGGAAACTAACGACGAATACTACTCGGATGCAACATTCTCGGAAATTTACGATTATCTAAGCCGATCGAAAAGTACGGAAGACGAAAAAAGCTTTGAACTCAATTTCAAAACTGACTATACGAAGAAGTTTAGCGACAAACTAAATATCGAAACGGGCGTAGAGTTTATTTATGACAAATCTAGAGAGGATTTTACTCTTCAATTTTACGATACTTCCGCTAACTCATGGGACGGAGCAAATGCCCTGAATCAAGCAGGAGCTCTTGATTATGAGCGTCTTATATCTGCGTTGTATGCTTCGGCATCAGGACAGCTGGGGAACTTTGGTTATATGTTGGGAGTGAGAGGCGAGCATACTTATAGAGATGTAGGAACGACAGTGGCAGGGCAGGAATCGAATATATGGAAGAACTTTGAACTGTACCCGTCTGTACATACTTCATATAAATTCCTAGACAAAAATCAGGTGTCCATGAGTTATAGCCGACGAGTGTCGCGCCCAAGAGGCAGAGACCTCGACCCTTTCCCTACCTACGAAGACCTGACAACTATTTTTCAGGGAGACCCAAATCTTAATCCTGAATATAGTAATTCGCTGGAATTTAACTATCTGCGCAATTTTTCGGGCAATTCTTACATTAGCGCAGAGCTGTTCTACAGAAATACGGATGACAAAATAACACGATTTACAAGCGTGCTTGACGATGGGACATTTGTAAATACTGTCAAGAATGCAGATAACGATTATTCTGTGGGTGGCGAAATAATGGCAAATTTTAATATTACTAAGTGGCTGTTGGTCAATGCGAGCTACAGCCTATATGATTATGGAATTACTACAACAGATGAGGATACGGGTGAGGAAACAATCAGAACCAGTATTACTCAAAATGCACGCTTAAACCTGACGGCTGATGTACTGAAGAATGGAAAACTGCAGTTCTCAAATATGTACAGAGGACCATCAGCATCGGTACAAGGAGACCGAAGAGCATTTTTCTTTTCAAATGTAGCATACAAACACAGTATTATTCCCAACACCCTGGACGTGACAGTTAAACTTACAGACCTATTTGGCACAATGAAGTTTGGGGGTACAAGTTTTGGAGATAACTTCCACTCTGATTTTGAGTTTAAAAGAGAGTCGCAAGTATTTGGTATCTCTCTGTCGTACAGATTTAATAACTATAAAGAAAACCGAGGCAATCGCTCTGGCGATGGACTGGATAGTGGCGACGGAATGAATGATATGAACATGATGTAAACTAGGAGCTCCGAGGTTATTGGATGGGAGGAGGTCTAGCCATAATAGTTTTTAATGTTATTTTCATACATTTGCAAAAAAAAGATATGGATGCATTCTTGGACGGAGCTACATTTACGTATATCATGCTGCCTCTACTGATATTTTTGGCTAGAGTAGCGGATGTTAGCATTGGTACTATACGTATTGTCATGGTCTCAAAGGGACATAAGTTTTTTGCACCAATACTGGGTTTTTTTGAGATACTGATATGGCTGATGGCTATCTCCAAGATCTTTGAGAACCTTGATAATTGGGCGTGCTTCTTTGGCTATGCACTTGGCTTTGCCACAGGCAACTACGTGGGGCTGTGTATTGAAGAGAAGCTTGCTGTCGGAATTGTGAAACTGCAAATCATAACTCGCCACAATGCCGAACAACTAATTGAAAATCTGATTAAAGCTGGATACGGAATAACCCACCACGACGCACAAGGCAGCAGCGAGACTGTGAGTATTATTTATAGCATGATTAAACGCTCCGAAATAAAAAGAATGGAGGAAATAATAAAATCTACAAACCCAAAGGCATTCTATTCAATAGAAGACGTAAAAGCCGTGAAACAGGGAGTGTTCCCTGCATCGAGCCCTCGCTGGAGAAAAGGAAAATAGAATTATTTGCCAATGCAAAAATGCTTGAAAATGTTGCCTAGAACGTCTTTGTCGGTGTCAATTTTTCCCGTTATTGAGCCTAGGTGAGCCAAACAATCACGCAGGTGAAAGGATAAAAGATCGTTGGATAAGCCTATTTCCATACCTTTGCTTACTTCTTCCAAAGACTCCAAAGACTTTTTGAGAGCTTGATAATGGCGTGCATTGCTGAGTACCACATCGGAATTGCCTCTCAGGGCTTCTACCGATGCCAACAAGCGACGTTTCAGCACATCAATATTCAGTTTGTTTTTAGCTGATATACTGAGGCTTTCTAGTTTTTTGTCGAAGGTAATAACACTGTCGCCCGCAAGGGCACCCTCGTCTATCTTGTTCTTCACTAACAACATGGTACTAGTCGGAGAGTATAACTCCTCTATTGCTTTGTTTATCTCGCTGACAGAGGTGTTAAGGATGTCGTATAGATAAATGATTATCTGTGCCTTCCCCGCTTGCTCCTTGGCTCGCTCCACACCGATGGCTTCGATTGCATCAGCAGTGTCTCGCAATCCTGCCGTATCAATAAAACGAAACAGCACTCCGTCTATCGTACAGGTTTCTTCAATGGTGTCGCGGGTGGTTCCTGCAATATCGCTGACTATCGCTCTGTCTTCGTGTAGCAAAGTGTTCAGTAGAGTCGATTTGCCAACATTGGGCTTGCCGACTATAACCACTGGTACGCCGTTCTTAATGGCGTTTCCATAGGAAAAAGAACTTATCAGAGTTCTGGCTTTGGATGTCAGATTTGATAAAAGCCTTTTTAGCTCATCACGATTGGCAAACTCTACATCCTCCTCTCCAAAATCAAGCTCCAATTCAAGCATGGAGGTGAAATGTACCAACTCCTTTCGCATTTCTTGCAACTCTCCCGAAACACCTCCCGACAACTGACTCATTGCCAAGCGATGCTCTGCCTGCGACTGCGAGGATATTAAATCTGCTACCGCCTCAGCTTGCGACAAGTCCAATTTGCCATTGAAAAAAGCACGCTGTGTGAACTCTCCGGGCTCAGCAAGACGCACTCCATTGTTTGTCAGAGTCATAATAATGCGTCTCTCAATGTAGGGCGATGCGTGACAAGAGATTTCAACGATATTCTCGCCGGTATATGAGTTTGGAGCTTTAAAAGTTGTTATCAAGACCTCGTCAACTTTTTCGCTGTCATTCATAAAATTACCAAAAAATATACGCTTGTCTGAAATCGCAAGCTTTGTTTTTGAAACAGAAACAAAACATCTGTCTATAACGTCAAAGGCTAGTGTCCCTGACATTCTTATAAGGGAAATCGCTCCTCCGTTTCCGCTGGCTTTTGCACAAATACAGTCTTGTTCGTAGTTCATTGTTCAGATTATCGTTTCTTTTTTTACATAACGGGCGGACTTAGGACTCAATCGGTGAATCGAGATCGAGAATAATAGCCTTTTTGCAAAGGTAGTGTTTTAAAAGCTAGTAGAAAATAGGATATAAAAAGTGGGTAAGCTGACTGTATCGCACCGCTACAACCGCCTACCCTTGCTGTCTTCCGACCCTGGGGGATTCAGCAGGAGCTGGTCGTACAGGACTTACCCAGCGCAAAGGTATATAAAATTCATATATCTGCAAAAATCGTATCAATATTTTTTGAACATAGAGTCTAAGCCGTTAAGTGCTTTTTTCGTATCTTTGTCCATTCAATAGATAAAAATGCAACAAGATAACAGACACTTACAACAAAATTATAGCCCCTCAACAAAACAAACACTTCTGAGTAATGCGCTTATCGTGGGAGGCATTTTCTCGGTGGTTTCAATTCTAGGCTTGACTTTAATTCCAATATTGGGAAGTATATCTTTGCCGATGCTGTTTATGTTGTGGGCTTTGGTGTGCAGAAACTATGTGAGAGAAAAAGGAAATGGCGTGAGAACCTCGTATGGAGAGCTACTATCACGAAATACCATTATAACCTTTATGGCTTCACCTTTTTACGGATTTGCCAATCTGCTGTACGCTAAAGTAATTGATCCGAAAGGGTTTAACGAAATGATGAGTAAGAGTGTTGAACTCCTGCAATTCTCCATACAACAACAGGAAATGTTTGATAAAGTATCGGAATCGGCATTTATGTTGTTCTTTGCAAATGCTATGAGTTTTATTTTCATGAGTATGTTTGCCGTATTAATCGTATCGCTGTTTTACATAAGAAGGAAACAATAATGGATATATCAGTAATAGTCCCTCTGTACAACGAGGAGGAATCCTTGCCTGAACTAGAAAAATGGATAGTCCGGGTGATGACCGAAAATAATTTCTCCTACGAGATAGTGTTTGTAAACGACGGTAGCAATGACAAGTCTGCCAATGTAATTAAAACACTGGCTAAGGAAAACAAAAATGTCAGAGGAGTGAGTTTCAGACGTAACTATGGAAAGTCGGCAGCACTGTTTTGTGGCTTTGAAAAGGCTGAAGGCGACGTGATTATAACTATGGATGCCGACCTGCAAGACAGCCCCGACGAAATACCCGGACTGTTTCACATGATAAAAAAAGAGAAGTATGACCTCGTATCTGGATGGAAGAAAAAAAGATACGACTCTAAACTGACAAAAAATATTCCTAGCAAATTTTATAACTATGTCGCCAGAAAAGTGTCGGGAACAAAGCTCCATGATATGAACTGCGGACTGAAAGCATACCGCAAGAATGTTATCAAAAGCGTGGAAGTATATGGCGAAATGCACAGGTATATACCCGTTCTTGCAAAACAAGCAGGATTTAACAATATCGGCGAAAAAGTAGTGGAACACCGCAAACGCCAGTATGGTACTACCAAATTCGGAATGGACAGATTTGTAAATGGTTTCCTCGACCTGATGACAATAACTTTCATGTCAAAGTTTGGCAAAAGACCTATGCATTTCTTCGGACTCATTGGTACGATATTTATATTGCTCGGAATTATATTTACCCTATTTATAGGTGCATATAAATGGTATGCTCTAAACAAGGGATTGAATATGCCGCTGATTGCAGATCTGCCGTATTTCTATATTGCAATTACTGCAATTATCATCGGAAGCCAAATGTTTCTTGCAGGTTTTCTTGGCGAACTTATAACACGCAATTCTCAAGAAAGAAATGTATATTTGATAGAAGAAGAAATAGGATATAAGAATTAATGTGGCAATGTGATAATGAGAATATATGCTAAGTGTATATCAAGAACATAAACAAAAACACTTCATTAATGTGGGTGGTAAACTGTTGGATTTGTCAACTCCATTGGTAATGGGAGTACTAAACCTTACACCCGACTCATACTATCGCAACAGCAGACATTCTAGCCCTATTGATGCTCTCGACAAAGCCGAACAAATGCTAGCCGAAGGTGCATGCATTATAGATATTGGTGGTTGCTCCACAAGACCCGGAGCCGAAGAAATTACGGCAGAAAAAGAACTCGACCGCATACTTGATACATGTATAGCATTGAGAAAAAAAAATCCTGAACTCACTATGTCTATCGACACCTTCAGAGCCGATGTCGTGGAGGCTGTATTCAATGAAATTGGCGGATTTATTGTAAACGACATCTCCGGTGGCGATTTTGACCCGAATATGTTTGCTACTATTGCTAAACTGAATTTACCTTGCGTTATAAACCATACCAGTGGTACTCCCGAGAAAATGCAGAGTAATACTAACTACAAGGACGTAGTGATGGATATTGTTAAATCACTGCAACAAAAATACTGTACACTTACGGAAATGGGCGTGAATGATGTAATTGTAGATCCCGGATTTGGGTTTGGTAAAACCCTCGAACAGAACTACAAAATCCTAAAAAATCTTGATAAATTTTTGATTATTGACGCACCTATACTAGTGGGAATATCACGAAAGTCGATGATACAGCAACTCTTGAAAGTCAATACCGACAAGGCTCTTAACGGAACAACCGCTGCCCACACACTCGCTCTGCAAAAAGGTGCTGACATACTAAGGGTGCACGACGTGAAAGAAGCTATACAATGCGTCGAGATGTTTAACTACCTAAATACCATAGAATGATGATACCTATGTTTCTTGAATTTAGGTTCTTAGACCTTATCGACATAATGCTTGTAGCATTCCTTCTCTTCGAGCTATACTACATCCTCAGAGGCACTATTGCTCTTAACATTGTTGTCGGCTTGGTGGTGGTCTATTTCACATGGCTCCTGATGAAAGTGCTTAACATGGAGTTGCTGTCGAGTATTATAGGGCAGTTTATCGGACTGGGCTTTCTCGCTCTAATCGTAGTGTTTCAACCCGAAATACGCCGTTTCCTATTGCTGCTGGGGACAAATGCTCGAATCAGGGAAATATTCAGCTTTAGTTTTCTGAAAGACCTAGAGGGAAAAGACGAAAACGGAGTGATGAACAATTACTTCCGACAAATAATATCGGCTTGCAGAACCATGAGCCGAACCAAAACAGGTGCACTAATGGTATTCAAAAGACACAGCGACCTATCTAAATACACTGCCACAGGACAAGCACTAAACGCAGAACTGTCGGATAGACTGCTGCAAACTATCTTCTTTAAAAACAGTCCATTGCACGACGGAGCAACGATAATCGAAGGGACAAACATAAAAGCGGCACAGTGCATACTGCCACTTACAAACAAAGTGATGAACAAAGACAAAGGTTTTAGACACAGAGCCGCTGTCGGAATATCTGAAGTTACTGACGCACTGGTAATTGTTATATCCGAAGAAACAGGACAAATTACATATACCATCGGTGGAGAACTACACAGCAATATCAACGACTCGGAACTATTTAATGCTCTACAAAAACATTTAGAACTATGAAGTAGCAATGAGAACACAAGTAGTTGTCAGATCTTAGTCTAAAACTCAAACATCTATATAAAATGAAACTATTTGAAAATAACGACGTTAATAGCCTCTTTGGCATCAAATACCCTGTCATTCAAGGCGGAATGGTTTGGTGTAGCGGCTGGAGACTTGCCAGTGCAGTGAGCAACAACGGCGGACTGGGATTACTAGGTTGCGGGTCGATGCACCCCGAGACTCTTGAAGAGCATATCGTCAAGATGAAGAGTGCTACCGACAAGCCTTGGGGCGTAAATCTGCCTCTGCTATATCCCGAAATCGACAAGGCTGTGGATATTATCCTGAAAAACGAAGTCAAAATAATATTTACCTCGGCAGGAAGTCCCAAAAAGTGGACTCCGCTGTTTAAGGAAAACGGCTGCACGGTGGTGCATGTGGTTTCCAGCTCCCTATTTGCACAGAAAAGTCAGGATGCAGGTGTCGATGCAGTTGTAGCAGAAGGCTTTGAAGCAGGCGGACACAACGGACGCGAGGAGAGCACTACACTTACCCTTATCCCTCAGGTAGTGAGTAAAATAGATATTCCTGTTATTGCAGCAGGCGGAATAGGCTCGGGCGAGTCAATCGTTGCTGCCATGGCACTCGGTGCGAAGGGAGTGCAGATAGGCTCGCTATTTGCTGTCAGCAAGGAATCGTCTGCACACGAAAATTTTAAGAATCTGCTTATTGGACTGAACGAAGGCGATACCATGCTCTCACTCAAAAAACACGTACCCGTCCGACTAATAAAAAATGCCTTCTTCGACAAAGTGAAGGAAGCCGAAGACCGA